>JAZRNP010000367.1:0-17641 GCA_045648225.1 Victivallaceae bacterium
TATAGGAGATATCGACATCATCGAAAACTCCTTCCCGGAGCAGCTGGGATTTTCCGGAAATGGATTTGATCTTTCCGGCATCGATCAGGCCTTTGCGGAAATCCATTTCGATCCCCTCCTCGGCCGGAGTTCCGATCAAAGCGATCTTGCCGCAGAGAGAATCCAACACGCCGGATTTGAGCAATCCGACAGCGGTACCGATCAGACTGGCTGCACTGGCATTGTGACCGCAGGCGTGAACGGCTCCGGTATTTTTATCACATTCGGGGTGATTGGGCAGCACAAGCGAATCCAATTCTCCCAAAACAGCGACCGTAGGTCCGGGACGGCCGGTATCGATATCGGCCCGGAACCCGGTGACTGCGAGGCCGGTTTTGACCTCAAGTCCCATCTCCCGGAGCAGTTTGACCAGATATGCGGAAGTTTTCTCCTCCCGGAATCCGGGTTCCGGGTTTTTCCAGATATATTCACCGGTACTGCAAATAAGATCGTTTGCAGCCTTGACAGCGTTGATCACGGACTCCTGAAGCGGACAAGCGGACATGATAATTTTCCTATGGTAACATGATTGATATTATTTGTGACTCCGGAATATACTGTTAATCCGGTATTATGTCAAGCAAAAAACCGCATCTCAGCAGAAAAAGGCTTGAATTTTTCCGGTCAGGGTATATATTTATCCCGAATCATGAAATTTATACAAATCCAAATCAGGAGTTTGATTTATTTATGGGAAAGAAGCGTTTTGCTCTCATCGGCACCGGTGCCCGTTCCGGGATGTATATCCGGGCTCTGACCTCCGGAAATTACAAAGATCATGCCGATCTGGTTGCTTTGTGCGATATGAATCCGGGCCGTATCGAGTACTTCAACAAAAAAATTGAAACTGAATACAAACATCCGAGAGTTCCGGCTTACAGCCATCTGGATTTTGAAAAGATGATCGCCGAAACCCGTCCGGACACCGTCATCGTCACCACGATCGACCGGACGCACCACATCTATGCCTGCCGGGCGATGGAACTTGGCTGCGATGTCATTTCCGAAAAACCCATGACCATCGATGCGGAAAAATGCCAGATGATCATCGACACCCAGAAGCGTACCGGTAAAAAATTCACCGTTGCCTTCAACTACCGCTACAGCCCCCGCAACACCCGGATCAAAGAGCTGCTCGAAAGCGGCATTTGCGGAGAGATCACCAGCATCAATTTTGAATGGCTCCTGGACACCAACCACGGTGCGGATTACTTCCGCCGCTGGCACCGGGACAAACGCAATTCCGGCGGCTTGATGGTGCATAAATCCACTCACCACTTCGATCTGGTCAACTGGTGGATCAATTCCCGGCCCAAAACCGTTTACGCAATGGGCGATTTGAAGTTTTACGGCAGAGACAATGCCGAACGCCGGGGCGTCACCGAATTCTATTACCGTTCCAAAGACCGGGATGTGGCACTGAATGACCCCTTTGCCTTGAGCGTGGCTAATGAACGGGCATTTTTCAAAGAATTCTACTTTGAAAATGAAAAATATGACGGCTACCTCCGGGATCGCAGCGTTTTCTCCGACGGCATCAGCATCGAAGACAATATGAGCGTCATGGTGCGCTATGAAAACAATGTGGTCATGAACTACACTCTGTGCGCCCATTGTCCGTACGAAGGCTATCGCATCTGCTTCAACGGTTCCAAAGGCCGTCTGGAATATTATGTCATCGAAAGCGGATTCACTCAAATAGGTGAAGATTTGTCCAGTTTCGGCAACCGGGAAGATGATAATGAGCGTGATCGCAAGGATATGGCTCCGGAAATCCTCTTCCAGCCGCTCTGGGGCAAACCGCAGGTATTCACCTATGATGATTCGGACAAATCCGGTCATGGCGGCGGCGACCGGAAACTGCTGGACAACCTCTTTATCGGAGTTAAAGAAGATCCCTTCCATCATGCGGCAGATTTCCGGGATGGAGCATTTTCCATTTTGACCGGAATCGGAGCCAATATTTCGATGGCTACCGGAGAAGCGGTTGAAGTGCAGAAATTGATTGAATTTTAAATGGTTTTACCGGAAAAGGAAACTTTCCCGGATTGTTTCGGGCGCGATTGGTGAAATTGGCAGACACGCGAGATTTAGGTTCTCGTATCGAAAGATGTACGGGTTCGACTCCCGTATCGCGCACCAGTTTTTTGGAGAATAAAAACTTATGAAAAATATTTTCAGGGTGTTTGCAATGATTGCTTTATCTGTTTCAACAGTCGGTGCGTCCGATATTCCGCCGGTGATGATCGCCGAACAACGCAGTGCTGAATTCGCCATTTTTGACTTCAACAAAAATTGGCTGGCTCCCAGTGCCAAATTGTGGTCGTTTTGTCCCAAAAATGAAGTGAGTCTGGAAATCCCCTGTTCCAGTGATGCCGATAAAAGACCGTGTTATGCTCTCTGGGGTGCTCCCAGTGATATGAAAAGTGTCTTGAACAACACTCATATTCTGTGTATCGATTCTCTCGGCGGCGTGATGCTCGTGCGTATGGAAGATAAAAAAATCATCTGGCACGTCTATCCGCGCAACAATCCTCATTCAGCAGAATTACTGCCGGACGGCAACGTGGTCACCGCTTCCAGCGAAGGAAACTATCTGCGGCTCTATGATATCAGGAAATTTTCTGCCGCCGATCCCGGAGCCACTCCGTTCAAACAATATCTCGCCGATGACCCGCACGGGGTGGTCTGGGATAAAAAACGGCAGCGGCTCTGGTGCAGCGGAATGTTCGGCGTGAGCGAATGGAAATATAATTCCGGAAACGGCGAACTGGAAATGGTCAAAACCTATACGCTCAATCTGACGGATACGGTTTTCAAAGACCGCAATCAGCGTCTGCACGGCCATGACCTCTATCCGACTCCGGACGGCAAACTTTTCATCACTACGGCCAAAGCGATCTATATTTTTGATCCGGACAACGGCAAATATGAGCTTTTCAAAGAGTTGGCATCTATAAAGAGCTGCGATTCGGTCAACGGCAAAGTGATGCTGCTTCAGCCGCAGGAACGCTGGTGGGCGGAAGGGCCGCTCTTTCCCGATGACGAAGAAGCCTCCAAACGCTGTTCGATCTTTCTGGCCAAAATCTACAAGGCACGTTTTTTCAAAAATAACGATTTCAGCTACTGAAAACTATGAGTGACGCAGATATCCGCAAAATCGACCGGGAAATGGATTTTGAAAACAAAAATTCCGACGGCATGGACTGGTACTCTGCCGACGATGCCCCCTTTTGTCTGGACGGATTGCACTGGCGAAAAAAAGGCGAAGCTTTCCGCAGAATGCCTTTGGAGGGACACTCCATTTCTCCTTATATCGATGCAACACTCTCCTGGCACACCGCCGGAGCGATGCTGCGTTTTGTAACCGATGCAGCGGAAATCCGGATCGATGCCAGACTGCATAAAAATGCCCGGATGGATCATATGGCAAGCACCGGCAGTATGGGCTTCGACCTCTACTGCGGCCAAGGCAGTGCCAAAAAATTTGTCGGAGTGACCAGATTTGACCGCAATCTGGATGAATATCTGGTTCCGGTTTTTCAGTTGGACGGCCGGGAGCAAAAGGAACGGGAATTCACTTTGCACTTTCCGTTATACAGCGGAGTGGCGGACTTTCGCATCGGATTGAGTTCCGGAGCAAAAGTCAAAGCTCCGTCTCCCTGGAGCGATTCCCGTCCGGTGGTGGTCTACGGCAGCAGCATCCAGCAGGGCGGCTGCGCTTCCCGTCCGGGGATGTGCCATACCAACATCATGAGCCGGATGCTGAACCGTCCTTTTATCAATCTGGGCTTTTCCGGCAGCGGAAAAGGTGAACCGGCTGCGGCTGAATTAATGGCATCGGTCGAAAATCCGGCAATGTTCATACTGGATTATGCTGCAAATGCCAACAATGAGGGCTTGCGCAATACGTTGACCGGTTTCATCGATATCCTGCGTAAAAAGCATCCGCTAACCCCGATTCTGCTGGTTTCGGTAACGCCGTGGAAAAGTGAACTCGAACAGTGCGAATGTGTCCCGTTCCGCATGGAGCAGACGGTGCTGTTTCTGAATGAATTGCAGCGCCGCCGGGATGCCGGGGATAAGAACATCCATTTTCTGGACGGCTACGGTTTATACGGGGCAAATTGGAGCGAATGTACCGTAGACGGAGTCCATGCGACCGATTTCGGATTTTATATGATCGCCCGCAAGATGGCTCCGGTGATTTCCGGAATTCTGGGGTGAACTTGAATTTTTGACAAATAAACTTATCTTGTAAATATCAACCACAATCCAAGGAGGGAAAATATGGCTTCTGTAAAACTGTACGACAAAACCGGTGATGCCAAGGCACAGCAGATCCAGAACAATCTGGAAAAACACTTCGGCAAGCTCCCCAATGTTTTCAAAGCGATGGGACGCAATGGAGATTTCTTGGAAGCGATGCTGAAATTGTCCGAAGTCGCCGGCAAAGGACTCGATCCCAAAACCAAAGAACTGATTATCATCGCAGTAAGTGCGGTCAACGGCTGCGTCTACTGTCTGGATGCCCACCGTTCTGCAGCTCTGCAGCTCGGCGTGACGGACGAAGAGATCACGGCGGCGATTGAAGTTGCAGCAGCGATTTCCGCATTCAACAAATTCAACGGCGGAATCGATCTGGTTTCCGACCTCAAAAGCTGATCCGTTTACAGTTTGCTAAATCCACTGATATCCCGGGAATCAATAAAAATGATCCCGGGATTTTTTATTTTGCCGAATATCTTTTATTTGCAGCCGTGTTCGCCGCAGGTGTGACCTTCGCCGTGATGGTGGTGATTGCAGTGGAAGTTTTCCCGGACCTGCAAAGTCCCGGCAACAAATGCTTCAGCGACCTCCCGCACATCTCCGGCAGCACCGCCAACGACCTTGATTCCGGCATTGCCCAGCGCATTGATCGCTCCGCCGCCGATACCGCCGCAAATGAGAACTTCAATTTGCTCCAAAGCAAGCAGCGTGGCCAATGCGCCATGGCCGGAATTGCCGCTGGAAAGCATTTTTTCGCTGACGATTTTGCCGTCTGCAACCTCAAAAACGGCAAAACCAGGAGTGTGTCCGAAGTGCTGAAAGACCTGATTGTTTTCACAGGTGACTGCAATTTTCATTTTTGGTACCTCTTATTATTTTACCGGAGTAAAAACGAATTCCATATTCAAATTTTCACATTTTTCCAGAGCAGTGAACGCCATCCGGTAAACCGGCAGTTTGTGCCAGGTGTCTTCATTGATGGTGTCAATGGAAAATTTATAGGGAACGCTGCTTTTAACCTCCATGATCAACTGGCAGTTTTTCCAATTGACCATCTTTGCCGGATCATGTTTATCGCTTTCCCAAGAGATCAGATATTTGTTTTCAGCCAGTTTTTTCACATCGCCGAGAGTGATAACGGCATCTTCAAATTCGGCGGGTTTGCTGAATTCTGCCGTATCGGCAACGGTGAAACTGCCGCCATTTTTGCGGTCAAAAACGAAAGTACGTTCCAGTTTTTTCACTTCCGGGATCTGGTTGTAGCCCCGGCTGATATCAAATTTCGCCATGCCGTAATCGGCAGAAAACTCTTGATCGAGCAGCACACCGCAAATATACTCGACCGGAGTCAGGTTTTTCGGAGGATTAAATGCATCATCTCCCACCCGGTTGGTCTGCAATCTGCCATTGATCCTCGGCACACTGTGACCGTAACTGCTGAGCAGTTTGCATTCATAACGGCGGGGACTGAAAGTCCGGGCAGAATAAATTTCGCCGCCCGGGTCAAGCACCAGCGGTACTCCATCCACAGCAACGATATAAGTGCCAATATCGTTATGGTTGTGGGATTCCCGGTTGTTTCCGCCCTTGAACGAAACCGAAAGCGGACATCCCGGCATCTGCCGCATGACAAAGGCTCCGGCATCGGTAAATTTGGAATAAGGTGCATCATTTTTGACTACCGCCGGAGTGTTATCCGCCGGATAATAGAGGCGCAGGCAAATGTTGACGATGCTGTCACCAAATTCGATATCGTCGGAAAAACCTTTGCGTTTTCCCAAAAGAATATCCCGCAGCTGCAGAGTGTATATGCCCGGAGCTGAGTTGATCGAACAATCGGTGTAAGCCGGGAAAAGTCCCGGAGCCATCATAATGTTTTCCGGATACATAATCGCTTTGAGCATCCGTGGCTCGCTGCTCAAGACATCCCGTTTGTCATACTGCCTGAGCAAGGCAGCAATAAGCAGATACTCTCCACAGCTTCCGCCCCAATAGCCAAGACCTTCGTCACAATAACCTTCATTGCCGAAACTTGCCATATACTTTTCAAAATTATCGAAGAAAAGTTTCATGATCCGGTCAATGCGTTCTTTCTCAATGCCGATGCGCAATGCGGTCACGATCACGCCCCGCTTACAAACCGGGTTCCAGTTGTTGCTGCCGTCGAGCCACCAGAAACGTTCCGGTTCGCATTTGCCTTCAATGACCTCTTCAATGGGGGTGATGATATGGTGAAAGAGTGCTTTTTTCGTATCGGCAACCAATTTTTTATCCAGAACCGGCTCCATGATACAGAGCGTGGTCGCCAGTTCACCGCCGATATTGGCAGAAAAAAGATCGACGAGCACCTTTTCGCCCTTGTAGGCTTTGAGTTCACGGTCATGAGCCGGCAAAATCCACGACGGCAGGGACAAAAGCAAACGGATGCGGGCTTCGATATTTTTGAGATATTCGTTTTTTCCGGTGGTACAGTAAGCTACGATCAGCGGGCCGAAGTGGCGGAACTTGAAATATTGCCGCTCGTAGTTGACCCGGTTTCCGGTTTGCGAACACTCCAGGTAGAGCGGCAGCGGAGAAACCAGCGGTTCGGCGAGCATTTCACCGGCTTTTGCCATTAATTTTTCATATTGCGGATGGGATTTGAGTTTACTCCAATAAGCCTGATCCCGGCAATCGGGAGTATTGTTCCACCGGACGACTCCGGCACTTAAAGCGGCTGTCAACATGATTGCACACACTCCTGAAAAATATTTTTTCATCTGAAAATTATCCCCAAAAAATAGAAGTTGTTTTTAATATAGCAGTCCATTTGCTTTTTTCAACATTCAGCCCCGCTTTTTCACCGAAGAACGGCGCGGGTCGGCATTTTCCGGGTGTTCCGGCCACTCATGCTTGGGATAGCGGCTGCGCATTTCACTGCGGACCAGGTTCCAGCTGCCCTGCCAGAATCCGGGAAGATCACAGGTTATCTGTACCGGACGGCGGGCGGGCGAGAGCAATTCGAGCCGCAGAGCAAGACGGTTTCTGCCGACAGACGGATGAATTTTTTCACCGTACAACTGCTGAATCGGCACCTGTAGTGTCGGCTGTTCACCGGAATAATCGATCGCGATCTCCTGACCGGCCGGAGTACGGTATTTATCCGGAAAAAGCCGGTTGAGCGTCTCAAGCTGATTGTAATCCAGTGCCGACTTCAAAATATCATACCAGTTGAGGTTGTTCAGCGAATTGAAATCTTTGACCTTTCCGGCAAAAGCTTCGGCCAAATCCGGCAATATCCGGATAAAATTTTCTTCGCTCCAATCCGGAAATGTTTCATCTCCGCTGCTGCGGGCAAAACGTACCCGGGCCAGCAGACGCCCGGCGGCAGACTCAGGAGCAATGATCTCAATGCGCCGTTTGAGAGCTGCGGTCAGAACCGCCATTCCGACCTGCGTTCCCTCCGGCATAAAGGGGGCAGCAGAGATGACCAGCGAACCGAATTTTTTCATTTTCATCCCGGCGACTTTACCGCTGGCGGCATCAAATTCCAATTCGCATGAGCTGACGAATTTATCTTCAAAAAGCTCATTCAATTCAGCTTCGCACAAAGGGGCTGCCAGCTGTACTGCGGCCTCTTTCCCCGGGATGATGCTCAATGCGGCGATCGCCAGAAATTCCTCTTTGCGCAATGCATCATCTTCATTGATAAAAGCGGTACGCCCGCCGGAAAGCTGATAGACATTGCTGTGCACTCTCCGGGAACGCCCGACATATTCGGGATAAGCGACGGCGATCAGCTTGCCGGCCGCTGAATCATCCCCGTCAAATGCCGGAGCATGAAAAAGTTCCTGCAACCGGTTCAAACTTTGCCGGATGGCCGGAAAACGTTCCGGATTTTTCCGGAAAACGAGAATCTTTTCTCTGATGTCGCAACTTTCAATTTTTCCGGAACGGGCAAAATTGCCCTCTTCAATAATCGCTGCAATCAGAATCGCCAACGGCAGAACATGGTGTCGGGATGCATAATCAAGCATCGCTCCGAGCCGGGGATGCAGCGGCAGTGACGCTGCTTTCACACCGGCGGGGGTCAACATCATATTTTCATCGAGAAGTCCGAGCGACTGAACCGTTTTAACTGCCGCCGAAATCCCGGCTTCCGGTGGAGGAGTCAGCCAGTTGAGCTGTTCCGGGCGGCTGCCCCAGCGGGCGATCTCCAAAACAGTCCGGGCAAGATCACAGCGGGTGATTTCCGGAGCGAGCGTCCGCAAAAATCCCATCTCCTCCTGACGGCTCCACAAACGCAAAGCCGTTCCCGGGGCAGTACGTCCTGCGCGACCGGCACGCTGCACGGCAGAATCCACAGGTATCCGGCACAGTTCCAAAACCGGCATCCCCATCCCCGGAGCGAAACGCATCCGGCGTTCATAACCGCTGTCAATAACGGCGGTGATGCCGTCAATCGTCAAACTGCTTTCAGCAATATTGGTGGCCAGAACCACCTTGCGTCTGCCATCGTCAAGTTTTTTCAAAACCCGGCTCTGTTCCGAAAGCGGCAAGCCGCCGTGCAGCTTCATTACGCAGCAATTTTCCAGCGAGCCGTCCAAAAGTTCAAAACAGCGGTCGATCTCATTTTTTCCGGGCAGAAACAGCAGGATATCTCCGGCAGAAGAGGTGTTGTATACATTCATCACCGCCCTGGCCGATTCCCGGGGCAGAAAATATGGATCGTGATCGATTTCACGGTAACTCAATTCCACCGGGTACTCTCTGCCGGGGACCCGGATTTCCGGCAGATGCGGCAGTTTGGCGGCGACATCGCCATCCAGAGTTGCGGACATGATGACCACAGATAAATCGTCCCGCAAGGCAGAACGGACTTCGTCAAGCAGAGCAAAAAACAACTCCTGCTCCGCACTGCGTTCATGAAATTCGTCAAAGATGATGCAGTCGAATCCTTTAAGTTCCGGATCCTGCTGGATCATATTGAGCGCGACACCGCAAGTTACGGAAATGATGCCGGTATCAGAAGCTGTACAGCTCTCGCCGCGAACTTTAAATCCCACCTCTTTACCCAGAGTCCACTTCTGCATAAATGCGATCCCGGCTGCCGCATTTTTCGCAGCGATCCGCCGGGGTTCCAGCAGCAGAATCTTTCCGGAGAAAACGGATTTCAATGCCACTGGAACCAGCATGGTCTTACCGGCACCCGGAGCGGCGTGGATGATACATCCCTGTTTCTCTCTGACACTGCGACAGATTTCCGGCAGCATATTGCAGACCGGCAATGCAGAAAATGCCGTAAAACGGTTAAAAACATCACTATTCATCGTTTTTTTCCCGCCAACGGATGAGCATCCTGATAAACTTTCCGCAGCCGCTCGGCACTGACATGAGTGTAGATCTGGGTGGTACTCAAATTCTCATGTCCGAGCATCTCCTGAACACTCCGCAGATCGGCCCCGGCATCGAGCAGATGTGTAGCAAAAGAGTGACGCAATTTGTGCGGAGTGAAATCCGGCGGCAAACCGGCACAGAGCAGATAATTTTTCAAATCCCGTTGAAAGGAACGGGGAGTAAGACGGGTACCGGATTGATTGAGAAAAAGCGGACTGTTCCGTTCTCTTCCGCCCAGACCCATATCCCGGCGCAGAGAAATATATTCCCGTAAAGCCTGCACGGACGGTCTGCCCAGAGCGGCAAGCCGTTCTTTTTTGCCTTTGCCCCGGACTTTTACCACGCCGTTGGTAAGATCGATGTCTCCCATATTCATCCCGACCGCTTCGCTGATACGCAGACCTCCCGAATAGATCACCTCGATCATCGCCTTGTCCCGGGCACAGGAAAATGCCGCGCCCTCTTCACTGCGTACCCGGTTGGACGCAACAGCATCCGCCCAAACCGAAACGACTGCACTGATAAGATTGTCGATCTGATTGACATTCATCACCTTGGGCAGAGTTTTGTCCAACTTCATCTGCGGCAAACCTTCAAATGGATTGGCCTGAACCGCACCGATCCTGCAGAGATAACGGAAAAAACTCCGGAGTGAAGAGAGTTTCCTGGCGATGGAACGTTTGCTGTTGCCGCAATCAAACAATGCAGCGATAAATGATTTGGCATCCTCCCGGTCAACGGTTGCCCAGTCGTTGAACATGGCGTCGGAATTGCGAACTTTTACCGCAAACTCCACACATCCGGCATAATAAGCCGCCACCGTATGTTCAGATGCCGCTTTTTCATTTCTCAATGCGGAAATAAAATCAGTTAAAAAAGATCCGCATTGATATTTTTTTTCATTTACCATTTGCACCACAAAGATTATCAGGCTATATTAAATTATTGTTCTGTAATGTATCCTGTAATTAAACAAAATTCAAGGAATGGTATTATGAAAAAGATATTTTCTTTGCTGGGATTTGCCGCAACACTGGTGCTGGCAGCGAACACCACTGCCCCGAAAACAGAAAGCATCAAAGGCAAAGTCAATGTAACTGACTTCCTCAATGTCCGTCTGGGCCCCGGATTGCGCTATGCAGTGACCGGCAGATTAAGTGCTGATCAGGAGGTGGAGATCCTCCGTATTGCGGAAAACTGGCTGGAAATCAAAGCTCCGGAAACCCTCAAAATCTACGTTTCTGAAGCCCGTATCGATGCCGAGGGCAAACTCACCGGTGAACTCAATATGCGTTCCCGGATGGATGTCACCGCTCCGAGTTATGGCGTTCTCGGCAAAGGAAGCGTGGTCAAACGTCTTCCGGAACGCCGCAATGGTTGGGTGAGAATCACTCCTCCGGAAAATCTCAAAGTCTACGTTGCCGCCATCTGTGTCAATTTTGACCGCAGCAAGTTTGATGACAAAGGTTTGCCGCAGGGAACCGCCCCGGCTGCCGAACCCAAAACTGAAGAGGTCAAGGCCGCTCAGGAAAATGCCGAAGTTCAGACCGCTCCGGCTGAAAAGGATGCAGAAAAAACCACCCCCGTTGTCGAACCGGAAAAAGCTGCAGAAAAAACCGCCCCCGTTCCGGCTGAAAACAAAACTCCTGCCGAAGTCAAGGCCGGAAAGAGCTTTTCCGGAGTTGTCGTAAAATGGAAATTTGCCAAGACTCCGGAAACGGCCCTCGCCCTGCTCGATGCTCCCGAAGGAAAAAATCAGGCCTTCGTCACCGGCAAAACTCCGGAAATCCAAAAACAGTTGACCGATATCGCCGACAACGGCAAAACGATCACGGTCAGTGGTGATTATCTCGCCGGCAAAGTTCCGCCGGTATTTGAAGTTTCCGCAATATCTGAAAAATAAAAATTAAAATATACAGGGGTGTCAAATAAATGATACATTGGATTGACTTACTTATCGTTGTGGTGCCGTTGTCCGCAGTATTTTTTCTGGCTTATTATTCCAAACGTTATGTCCGCAGCGTGGCGGACTTTCTCGCTGCCGGCCGGGTTGCCGGACGCTACGTCATTGCCGTTGGAGATATGACAGCGGCATTGTCGGTCATCACCGTGATCTCTCTGGTCGAATCCCAGTACCAGAGCGGTCTGGGAATCACTTTCTGGAACAACTTGCTGATTCCGGTCACGATTTTTCTTTCGCTCACCGGATTTGTACTGTACCGTTACCGGCAGACCCGCAGTCTTTCGCTCGGGCAGTTTCTGGAAATGCGCTACAACCGCCCCTTCCGGGTGATTGCTGCGGCAATACGTACTGTTTCAGAAGCGATGGCCAATACCATCGGACCTGCGGTTGCGGCACGATTTTTCATCTATCTGCTGGGAATTCCGTTGAGCTTCACGATTTGCGGAGTTGAATTTCAGACCTTCCACGCGACCATTTTGCTGCTGCTCATTCTGGCACTGCTGCTCATCTGGCCGGGCGGACGGATCTCGCTTCTGGTCACCGATGCGTTGCAGGGGCTGATCAGTTACCCGATCTTTGTTATCCTCGCCGGTTTCATTCTGACCGAAATTTCCTGGACCCGGGATGTGACTCCGGTGCTCTGCAACCGCATTTCCGGAGAGAGTTTCATCAATCCCAACGACATTCAATCTTTGCGCGACTTCAACTTGTTCGCCTTGATCGTGCTGGTCATCAGCCGGATCCTCAACCGTGGTGCGTGGATCGGCAATGACAGTTCCGGTTCGGGAAAAACTCCGCATGAGCAGAAAATGGCCGGTATCCTCGGCGCATGGCGAATCGGTTTCGGTACTCTGATGATGGCGTTGATTTCCATTTTTATCATGACCATCATGCAGGGCAAACCCTTTGCCGCAAAATCCAGAGTCATCCGCGAAGAACTGGTTTCCCGTATCTCAACAGAATTGATTGAAGATACAGCCGTTCGCAAGCAGGCTATCGCTTCAGTGAAAGCACTCCCGACCGAGTTGCCCGACGGACTCTACTCCCGCAAACGCAATGCCGATACCGCTTACTTCGACGCAGTCCGCCAGACTCTGATCAACGATGCCGAACAGCAGATCGCCAAGTCGGAACAGCCGCTGACCAAAGAGGAACAGGCCAATATCAAAGGCAAAAACAATGCGATTTTTCAGGAATTCCGTACGCTCTATCATCAGGTCATGACCCCGGTCGTGCTGAGTAAAGAGCTGCCGACAGGTGTATTCGGAGTGTTTCTGCTGATGATGATCATGCTGCTGCTCTCCACCGATGACAGCCGCATTTTCAATGCAGCAAGTACATTGGTGCAGGATGTGGTCATGCCGATGCGTAAACGCCCCTTTCAGAAGCGGGAACACATCTTCTGGCTCCGGGCGATGTCGATCGTAATTGCTGCATTCTTCTTCCTTGCATCGCTCTTTCTGGCACAGTTGGACTATATCACCATGTTCATCAATATCACCTGTGCCTTGTGGCAGGGTGCCGCCGGTCCCATCATTATCGGTGGTCTCTACACCCGTTGGGGAAATACCAAAGGTGCATTTGCTTCGTTGATCTGCGGTTCCGGAACAGCGTTGGGAGGATTCCTCTGCCAGCGCACCTGGTCAAGCACGATCTATCCTTTCCTTGAAGCCCATGGAATGCTGGACGGAGTCAATGCGATCTTTAATTTTGTGACCTCACTTTGTTCGCCGCTGGTGGTCTGGGAAATGTCGGCAGACAAATTCCCGATCAACAGTTACGAAATCTCATTTATTTCAATGATGGTCGGTATCTCCGCCTATGTCATCGGTTCATTTATCGGCAAACGCGAATCCTACAACCTCGACCGTCTGCTCCATCGCGGACAGTATGCTGATCAGAAAACTGCGGCTCCCGCAGCCAAGAAGAGCCTGATCAGCCGTCTGGTGGGAATCACTCCGGAATACAGCAAAGGCGACCGGATCATTGCCTGGAGCGTATTCTTCTATGCGATCATCTGGCAGTTTGTTATCGCTTTTGCCGGTGTTGCCATCTGGAATGCGATCAGCCCATTGTCCAGTGAAGCGTGGAACTGGTACTTCTTTATCACCATTGCAGTGGTGGGGGTCATTATCGGATTGATTTCAACGGTGTGGTTCATGTACGGTGGTATCCGGGATATGCGCCGGTTGTTCATCGACCTCAATAACCGGGTGGAGAATCCGCTGGATGACGGCTGGGTGGAGGGACAGGTATCCCTCGCTGATCAGCAGAAAGTTGCTGAACAGGAGAAAAATGCCAAAACTGAATAACCCGGCATAAAAAAATACAAAAACAGCTGCAAAACATTCAATGTTTTGCAGCTGTTTTTTTGCAAGCGAAAGCCTCCAGGCGCATACTGGCGTACGCAACTGGAGGCTCAAGTGAAGCAAGGCGTGCTTCGACTTATTTTTTCTTGGCCCAGGAGTCTTTCAGGGTGACTGTGCGGTTGAAAACTTTACGCTCGGCAGTGGAATCCTGATCACAGGCGAAATATCCCACCCGCTCAAACTGAACCACATCACCAACGTTGAGATTTTCCAGAGAACGTTCCATCACGGCAGAAACGACCTTGACCGAATCCGGATTAAGCTGGGTCAGGAAATCAACACCATCGGTTCCCGGCTGTTCCACAGTGAAAAGGCGATCGTAGAGACGGACTTCAGCTTCAATGCAATCTTCAGCATTGACCCAGTGAATCGTTCCTTTGACCTTGCGGCCGTCGGGGGCGTTGCCGCCGCGGGTTTCCGGATCAAAAGTACATTTGACTTCGATGACTTCACCATTTTCATCTTTGACGACATCGACACAGCGGATGAAGTATCCGTAACGCAAACGGACTTCGGCTCCGGGAGCCAGACGGAAATATCCTTTGGGCGGTTCCAGCATAAAGTCAGCTTTGTCGATCCAGAGGGTTTTGCCGAAAGAAATCTTGCGGCTGCCGGCAGCAGGATCTTCCGGATTATTGACGGCATCCAGAGCTTCAACGCCCTCTTCCGGGTAGTTGACAATAGTGACTTTCAAGGGGTCGAGCACTGCCATATAACGGGAAGCGGTGGAATTCAACTCTTCCCGGATGCAGTGTTCCAGCAATGCCGCAGAGGTGATACCGTCAAATTTGGTCACACCGACCGCTTTGCACATCTTGCGGATGGCCGCAGCGGGCACGCCCCGGCGGCGCATACCGCAGATCGTGGGCATCCGGGGATCATCCCAACCGGAAACATAATTTTCCTTAACCAACTGGAGAAGTTTGCGCTTGCTCATGACCGTATTGGTCAGATTGAGCCGGGAGAATTCGATCTGACGGGGGCGATGCGGATAATCCAACGCCTCAAGCACCCAATCGTAAAGCGGACGGTGGATTTCAAATTCCAAAGTGCAGAAGCTGTGGGTGACACCTTCAAAAGCATCTTCCAGAGGATGAGCGAAGTCATACATCGGATAGATGCAGTATTTGTTGCCGTGCCGGAAGTGTTCAATACGACGGATGCGGTAAATCACCGGGTCACGCATATTGATATTGGGGCTGGCCATATCGATTTTGGCCCGGAGAACCATTGCACCGTCCTCAAACTCACCTGCCCGCATCCGGGTGAAGAGATCGAGGTTTTCCTCAATGGAACGCTGCCGTCCGGGGGATTCTTTACCGGGCTTGCTCAAATCGCCACGGTACTCATCCCACTCTTCATTGGAAAGCGTACAAATATAAGCCTTGCCGCGCTTGATAAGCTCAACTGCGCAGTCGTACATCTTGTCGAAGTAGTCACTGGCATAGTAGAGAGCCGCCGGTTCAAATCCCAGCCAGCGAACATCGTTGACGATGGAATCGACATATTCGGTATCCTCTTTGGTGGGGTTGGTATCATCCATACGCAAATTGCAGATACCGCCGTATTCAGCGGCGACACCGAAGTCCAGGCAGATAGCCTTGGCATGGCCGATGTGCAAATATCCATTGGGTTCCGGCGGGAAACGGGTGACGATCTTGCCGTCATTTTTATTATTTTTCAAATCCTCGGTGACGATTTCCCGGATAAAATCCAGCGGTTCGTTTTTGACTTCGACATCAGTAGCCATGGTGATATTCCTTAAAAGTGTTATTGCTGTAAAAACTATTCCAATATAATTTCGGCTTCAGAATCAGTTTCCGGAACCGTTGCCCCGGTGGTGATATTTTCCTGCTGCTTCTGCAATTTTTCCTGCTCAAGCTCCTGCCGCCGGGCAAAGACCAAAGCACGGATCTTGTCTGCGAGCTCACCGGTTTCACCGACGCCGACTGAAACCGGAATGATTTCACGGGGATCTCCGGCGAGCCGTTTGCGTAATTCAGCGAGATTTTCTTCTGCTTCGGGCAAGTCCATTTTGTTGGCGACGATCAGAGAAGGACGCTTGGACAAACCGGCCAGATAAAGCTCCAGTTCCTGTTCCAGACTGGCGAGGTCATCCCACGGAGTACGACCATCGACACCGCCCATATCAAGCACATAGAGCAGCACACTGGTCCGTTCAATATGGCGCAAAAAAGCGTGACCGAGACCGACATTGCGGTGAGCACCGTCGATCAATCCGGGAATATCCGCCAGAGTGAGCCGTTTATAATCGGGATATTCAACCACTCCGACGACCGGGTGAAGCGTTGTAAAAGGATAAGGAGCCACTTTGGGACGGGCATCACTCAAAGTGGAAATAAGCGTGGATTTACCGGCATTAGGATAACCGACCAAACCGGCATCGGCGATCATTTTCAGCTCAAGTTCGAGATGGCGTTCTTCGCCTTCCCGGCCGGTTTCGCACTTGCGGGGAGCACGGTTGGTGCTGGTAGCGAAGTGGATATTGCCCCGGCCTCCCCGGCCGCCTTTTGCGACCACAGCCTGAGCACCATTGACATCCAGATCGGCGATAACCTCTCCGGAATCGATATCTCTGACCACGGTTCCAACGGGAACTTTCAGGATAATATCATCACCTTTATGACCGTAAAGACCTTTTCCTGCGCCGTTGGTTCCGTTTTTAGCCCGGTAACTGCGCTTGTAGACCAGAGAGACCAAACTGGATTCACTGGTGGAACTTTCAAGGATGACATTACCTCCGGCTCCGCCGTCGCCGCCGTCCGGGCCGCCTTTGGGGATGAATTTTTCCCGGCGGAAACTGCATGAACCGTTGCCGCCGTCTCCGGCACGGACATTGATTCTGGTCTTATCTACAAACATTATATTCTCCGGTAAAATTGGTTTATTCTCCGGCTGAAGCCGGGTATCAAAGAAAAAACCCTGACCGGGCATTCCGCCCCGCCAGGGTCTAACAAATCACGCGTCTTCGTGCAGATTACTCGGCGGCCGGAATCACGTTGACTTTGCGTTGGGTCTTGATGAACTGGACGGTTCCATCGCAAAGAGCGAAGAGGGTGAAATCGCGTCCGCAACCGACGTTTTTGCCCGGACGGAAACGGGTTCCGCGCTGACGGACGATGATAGAACCGGCGGAAACGAACTCACTGCTGTAAGCCTTGATACCGAGATATTTCGGCTGGCTGTCACGACCGTTACGGCTGCTGGACTGACCTTTTTTATGTGCCATGATTAGATTCTCCTGTATTTCAAATTTAAATAATTAATCAAACTGTCATTTCTATAAAATACCCCAACTTTTTAAAAATACAAGTGCCGGAGCCAACTTTTTCCAAAAATAATTGCGATGTTTGATAAAAACAGCTGTTGGAGTCTGGCAACACTGATCATTACGGATATTTACAGATGCCCAAAATGGTATGCGAGGTATCCTTGAAAAAAGGGTGGGCTTGTGAGTTGGGAACTGGTGATGGAAGGTATGTGAATACGGGGAATTCAAGGAATACAATATTGGATGCTGTCTGGTATGCAACATCTCTCTTTGCCAACAACAAAGCAATGGTTTTCAGACAGTGGAACTCCCTGTATTCTCAGTATTTCCAGC
>JAZRNP010000368.1:0-3503 GCA_045648225.1 Victivallaceae bacterium
AGCGGATGGATCATCGCATTGTAAAGCCGATACCACTGCCGTTCCGGGAGCGGAGCATTGCCCAGCGGTTGGGGACGGCTTTTCAGCATTTCCCCGGTGCATACCGGAAAACTTTTTTCCCGGTAGATTTCCCAATTTTTCCCGTCGATATTGCAGCTGCCGAAGCGGAACGGCTGCGGCATGTGCATTTTATCATGGGATATCCAGTACCGGATAAGAAGCTCGTGGGTTCCGGCGGAAACAGTCCCCGGGGCAACCCAAACACCGAATTGTGAATTACTCCAGGCCTTTTCCAGATCACCGCTGGCGACCTCTTTGCCATTGATAAAAATTTTGATCGGAGCGTAAATGCGTCCCAGATAGATCCGGAAACTCTCTTTCACATCTTTTTCGGTAAGGGTGATACGATTCCGCAGCCAGCAGATGCCGCCGCCGGTGATATCTCCTGAGTGCGGAGTCCACGTTGCATCTTTGGGAGGTAATTTCACCGGAATATCATTTCTGCCGTATTTTTCGGCCCAGGCGGCATTGGCACGCAGAAACTTTTGCAGACGTTCCGGATGGGAATTCAGGCTGTCCAGTCTTTTCTGTCCGATTGCCACAGCGGCGGGGAAAGGTGCGACACTCTCTTTGCTCATCCAGCATTCGAGTGCAGTTCCGCCCCAGCTGGCGTTAACAATTCCCACCGGGACATTCAAGGTATCATGGATTTTTTTGGCGAAAAAATATCCGACCGCACAAAATTCGCCCAAGGTTGCCGGGTCAGCGGAAACCCACCTGCCGTGCAATTCAGAAATTGGAGTTCCGGAATAATTATTTTTTACTTTGAAGTAACGGAGCCGGCGGTTGGGCGGAAGCTGGCATATCTCTTTAAATCCTTCTGCCCGGTAAAGTTTGAACTCCATATTGCTCTGACCGGATGCCAGAAAAACTTCGCCCACGATCACATCTTTAATGACCGTATCATTGATAGAGAGTTCAAAGGGGCCAGCCGGAGAATTTTTCAAATTCATTGCAACTTCCCATTTGCCGTCGGCTCCAACCACCGTCCGGCGGATTTGACGGTCAAATTTGACGGTAACTTTTTCGCCCGGGGTGCCCGTGCCGAAAACAGGGACATTTTCCCGTCTTGCCAATACTGCGCCATTGGAAAAGATATCCGGCACCGTTACTGCGGCCAGAGAGATTATATTCCCGAAAACAATTGCTGCTGCAATAAAAATATTCTTTCTCATATTCACCTTTTCAGTTTAATATTTATGCTTTTTCAGGTTCAGAAACTGATCGTTTGTTTTTAATGCGCACCAGCGAGAGCCATGCGCCGGAGAGGAAAACTTTTTGCAGATAATATCTTTGAATCCCATCACACCAGCCTTTTTTCATAACAACGGTATAGGGTATAATATACCTCATCCACCTGCGAAAGGCAAACCTCCGGAAATAAAATTCACACAACTACAGAAAAAGATGATCAAAAAACAGAACTTCAGTGATTTTCGGCAGATTTCACATTTGACTTTTTAGCTTGTATGTCTATATTACAACGGAAACTGTTTTATAAACTGTAAAGGATATGAAAATGCAAAACAACTTGAACCGTACATTGTTTCTTTCGCACCGTGGAGAATCGGATGATGCTCCGGAAAACACTATTGCCGCATTCAAGCTCGCCATGGAACGCGACTCTGACGGCATCGAACTTGATATCCGTATGACCTCTGACGGCAAAATCGCCTGCGTGCATGATGCCTCATTGCTCCGGGTGGCCGGAGCGGATCTGGAAGTTTCGAGTCACACCTACGAAGAACTCTGCGAAGTGCACCCGGTTCCGCTTATTTCTGAAGCTCTGGATGTTCTTGCCGCCGGTAAGTTCATGCAGATCGAACTCAAAGGCAAGCCCTTCCCTCTGGACGAATTGCGTACACTCATCGACAAACATCTTGCCATGGGAAAACTTCTCGGCATAAGCTCGTTTGAAATCGAAACACTGGAACTTGCCAACCGCGTTTTCCCGGATCTTTCCAGAGTTCTGCTGATTGACCTTGAGAAATACTTCGGCGGCTTCCCCTCCCCGGAGGAGGTCGTTGAATTCTGCCGTCAGCACAATTTCACCGGCGTGAGTTTCAAGGCTGATATGCGGGCCGACAAAGCATTTGTTGACGCTCTGCACGCAAAGGGACTGCGGGTGGTATGCTGGGGTGTTTTCACCGATGAACTCGGTTTGGCCATGGCAGCTGCCGGAGTCGAAGCACTCACCTGCAATCATGCGGTTGCCCTGCGCAAGGAATACTGCGCCTGAAACACACTGATTGAGCCATCACCAGCTGGCTCTTGGAGTGGGAGTTTTTGGGAGTTTTGAGAGGTTTTGGGAGGATTTGATAGCAAAACCTCTCTGTTTTGTTGTCGGCAAATTGTACACTGCATACCATCTCTCGCCTAATTAAAATTCCCGGCATTCCTAAAATTCCCAGTATTCCTATTCAAAGTGCCAACAACCAATTACCGCCATTTGCAAAACGCTCCAACCAAGGCCCGCCCCGGCCAAGCGAGATCGCTCCGCTTAAATACAAAAAAACGGGCAGGAGATTTTCTCTCCTGCCCGGTGGGAAGCGTTTGATTACGGCAGTTTCTTATCAATTGCGATGCTGTAATCAGTGTTCTTTTCTTTGGGCTTGCTGCTGGTGACAGAGAGGTAATATTCCGTATCTGCCATCAAATTGACATTGGTGGTGTAGCTGCCGGTAGTCTTGTCAAAGGTGAGCTTGATCGCCTTACCGTTGACATCGACCAACGCCAACTTGACATCCTGATTGAGGAGTGCCGAACCGGTTTCGTCGCGGAAGATCAGCTGACCGTTTTCGTCAGTGGAGACCTTGAACACATCGACCGTGTCACCGAATCCGACCCAATCAGAGATAACACCTTTATCTTCATTGTTGACAATAACATCAGCCTGATACAGCGTGGCGTTGACATTGGCAGCGACCTGTTTCCAGGTGTTGTCGCCGGTGTTGAAGCCGGCCAGCTGATTGTTGTCGGTCAACTTGAGAGTGTACTCGGAAGCCCGGTTGTTGCCGGAGGTTTCAACTTTGACGAAGTAATCTCCGTTGCTGAGGGCTTTGGAGAACTGCAGCACATTAGTTCCGGCTTTACCGGTAGCCGTCTGCACCACCTTGAACTTACCATTTGCATCATAATATCCGATGGTAACTTTGATATTGCTGCCATTGATATTACTCAGGGTCAATGTGAAGTTGTCGTTGGCATTGACATTGCTGAATTTGTACCAGTCGACATTGTCGGCATCGGTTGCGTTATGCCACACCGCACTGGAATATTCCACACCGAACTTGAGATCAGTGACATCGGTTGCGGTGACAACTTTATTGGCCACCGTCACACTGTCAAGAGTGCGATAGGTATCATAGTTCCAGCTGGTGCTGCTCAAAGTGTAGTACGAAGACTGTCCTTTGGAGTTGGCAGATGTGGCAGCGACTTCGACA
>JAZRNP010000369.1:0-1828 GCA_045648225.1 Victivallaceae bacterium
TGGCCTCCGACTTGTGACCGGCCCGGCCGGTTCTGCCGATGCGATGGATGTAATCCTCCGGTTGTTCCGGGAGGTCATAATTTATG
The DNA here is from genome assembly GCA_045648225.1 of Victivallaceae bacterium. Lineage (GTDB taxonomy): Bacteria > Verrucomicrobiota > Lentisphaeria > Victivallales > Victivallaceae > UBA1784. Next base: position 87 of record JAZRNP010000369.1, read on the forward strand.
ACCAGTGAAATATCATCCACGTGGATACCGCGGGCAGCGACATCGGTGGCGATGACCACCCGTTCTTTTCCTGAACGGAAGCGATCGAGTATTTTGATCCGTTTGGCCTGCGTGATATCTCCGGAAAGCACCGGGATCTCGTAGCCGTAACGGGCCAGATCATATTGCAGACGCAAATTGACATCTTTCCGGTTGCCGAAAATGATCAACCGCTCATAATCCATGGTGCGGAGAATGTAGAGTATAAGAGCAAGTTTTTCTTCCCGGAGAACCGAATAAAAGGTCTGGGTGATATTTTCGCTGACCGGTTTTTCCGGTTCACTTTCGTAGATCACCGGATCAGCGAGCCAGCCGGAAGCCAGATTGAGTATCCGGTCTTCAAGTGTGGCCGAAAAGAGCAGCGTCTGCCGTTCACCTTTTTCCGGCATCCGGGAGACAATGCGCTTGACGTCGGGGATGAATCCCATATCCAGCATCCGGTCAGCTTCGTCAATGACCAGAATTTCCACCTGAGACAGATCCAGTGCTCCGGAACGGGAATAGTCGATGATCCGTCCGGGGGTTCCCACGAGCACATCCAGTGGACAATCCAGAGAGCGTCGCTGGGTCTCGTGATCCATGCCGCCGAAAACTACGGCAATATTCAAATTGGTAAAGATCCCGAGTTCACAGGCATCTTTGTGGATCTGCATCGCCAGTTCCCGGGTAGGAGCCATGACCAGCATCCGGGGCTGAGCGTTGTTGCGCGGTTCCGGCAGGGGATTATTCAACAGGCGGGTGAATGAAGCCAGCAGAAATGCCGCAGTTTTACCGGTACCGGTCTGGGCTTTTCCTGCCAGATCCCGCTGCTCCAGCAGCGGGGGCAGGGACATTTGCTGGATCGGAGTGCAGTATTCAAATCCGGCGTGCTGGATGCCGTATTTTACCAGCAGATGAAGATCGAGGTCAAGGAAACGGGTCTTTCCCTCAACAGCCGGGACCTCAACCAATTCTTTGGGCAGGGGAGGGATGTTCCGGGGAGTGCTCCTGCCTTTTTTGCCGTCGGAAGTTTTTTTACTTTTTTTCTTCGCTTTAGGCTCAAAATCAGCTTTGGTTTTGTCCGGATTGTTCTTGCGGCGGTTTTTGTTATTTTTGCCGCGGGCGGCGGAGGACTGCGAGGATTTTTTTTCTTCAAGTTCCTGTTTGAGCAGTGATTTCAATAATTTTTTCAGTTTCTTAAACACGTCAAAATCTCTTTCATTTAAGTATGGTTGACTCCGGAATAATTTTATTCCGGGCAAGTTTGTTCTTGATTTCACGGAGCAGATCCGGGTCCCGCATGGCAAATTCCAGATTGGCGGCGATGAAACCCGACCGGCATCCGAGATCATAACGGCGTCCGGCGATCCGGCAGGCATTGAGTTTACCGGATGGAATCAGCTGTTTTATGGCATCGGTCAACTGTATCTCACCACCTTTTCCTGGAACGGTGTTTTTTAAAAGCGGAAAAATTTCCGGCGAAAGGAGATAGCGGGATGCAACCGCAAATTCTCCCGGGATTTCATGAGGAAGGGGTTTTTCCACCATTGCATTGACCTGCATTATGGTGTCGGAAATCCATTCGCCGCCGACGCAGCCGTATTTGCCAAGCTCCTCACGGGGCAACTGCTCCACTGCGATAACCGGATTTCCGGTCTGGTAATGAGCATCGATCAGCTGTCCGGTTACCGCCGTTTTCGAGGTGCTGTCCAACACGGTGTCAC
>JAZRNP010000370.1:0-3727 GCA_045648225.1 Victivallaceae bacterium
CACTCCAAGCTGATCACCGTCGACACCGATCAAACGGACCGACTCCAGCTGGATGCTCCGATCATTGGGTTTCAGCAGCTTTGCAATAAGAACACCCTCCTTTCAAACGTCAATAAATCCGGTTTCTTTTTTGCAACACGAAACACACCGGGAATCCAATTCCCGGCGCATTTATATAATATATTACCAAATTTCGCGATTGTCAACCGCTTCTTTCATTTTTTCGGCAAGTTTGCTCAAATCCATCTCGCCGAGTTCACCATCCCGGCGGTTACGGACGGCCAAAGTGCCGTTTTCAGCCTCTTTTTCGCCGAGGACGAGCAAATACGGGACCCGTTCCTGACGGGCGGCCCGGATTTTTGCACCCAGACCGGCCGGCTGTTCATCGACTCCGACACGGAAGCCCATGGCCCGCAGCTCCTTGCAATATTTTTTGGCAAGATCAAGCTGCTTGTCGGAAACAGGAAGGATTCTCGCCTGTTCCGGAGCCAGCCACATCGGGAACGCACCGGCGTAGTGTTCGACCAGAATACCGAAAAAGCGTTCCAGAGAACCCAGCAATGCCCGGTGAACCATAAACGGACGGTGTTTTTTGCCGTCTTCGCCGATGTAGGTCATGTCAAAACGTTCCGGCAGATTGAAGTCGAACTGGATAGTGGTGGTCTGCCATTCACGACCGATGGCATCACGCAGCTTGAGGTCGATCTTGGGACCGTAGAAAGCACCGCCGCCTTCATCGACATCGCAATCCAGACCGCATTTTTCAACAGCCTTGCGCAGAGAATCGATCGCCTTTTCCCAACGTTCCGGTTCGCCGACCGCCTTTTCCGGACGGGTGGACAAATAGGCCTTGATATCGGTAAATCCGAAAGCACGGTTGATCGCCAGACTGAAACGCAGAACTTCAGCGATTTCCTCTTCGATAGACTCCGGAGTACAGATGATGTGAGAGTCATCCTGAGTAAATCCGCGAACCCGCATCAAACCATGGAGAGAACCGGATTTTTCGTAACGGTAAACGGTTCCGAGTTCGGCCCAGCGCAGCGGAAGTTCACGATAGCTGCGCAGACGGGAACGGTAAACTTCGATATGGAAAGGACAGTTCATCGGTTTGACGTAGTAATCCTTTTCATCGATCTGCATTGCAGCGTACATACCTTCACGGTAGAAATTCAAATGGCCGCTGGTTTCCCAGAGATTGCTCTGACCGATATGGGGAGTATAGAGCAATTCATAACCATTTTTATAGTGTTCATCTTTCCAGAAAGTTTCCATCAGGTGACGGATCAGCGCACCCTTGGGATGCCACAGCAACAAACCGGGGCCGACGCAATCGGAAAATCCGAAAAGATCAAGTTCCGTACCGAGCTTACGATGGTCGCGTTTGGCCGCCTCTTCCATCTGACGGAGATAATCTTTCAGCTCCTGCTCAGTGGCAAAAGCAGTACCGTAAATACGCTGAAGCATGGGGTTGCTCTCATCGCCGCGGAAATAACTTCCGGCAACGCTGGTCAATTTGACGGCACCGACCGCACCGGAATTATCGACGTGAGGGCCGCGGCAGAGATCGACGAAATCGCCGAAACGGTAAAAACTGATCGCTTCGCCCTCGGGGATATCAGCGAGACGTTCCAGTTTATAGGGCTGATCTTTGAGCATCTCCTGAGCTTCAGCACGGCTGCATTCAAAACGTTCAAAAGGAAGTTTGCGGCCGATAAGTTTTTTCATCGCTTTTTCGATCTCTTTGAGATCTTCTGCGACCAGACGGTGGGACATATCAAAGTCGTAGTAGAATCCGCCTTCAGTAGCCGGACCGATATCAAACTTGGCATCGGGATAAAGCTTCTGCACTGCTGCAGCCATAATGTGTGCCGCGCTGTGCCGGATGGTTTCCAGGGAAAATTCGCTCATAAAAACACCATATTATATATTGAAATAAAAATTTAAACCAAATTCAAACAAAAAACGGCAGCTTCTCTGCCCGGATCAACACTTCAGCATCCGGTACCACCCGCGTCGGTAACGCGGGAATTTCCTCCAAAACAAATAACAACCATTTCAAAACTCCAACTGCGGCTGAACCGGAGTTTCCGGAAGCAACTCCGCCACCGGGCGGAAACTTCTGCGATGCAGCGGGCACGGCCCGTATTTGCGCAACGCCTCCAAATGTTCAGCTGTTCCATATCCTTTATGCGAAGCAAATCCATACTCCGGATACTCCGCATCAGCTTGCATCATCATTCTGTCCCTTATCACTTTGGCAACAATACTTGCCGCAGCGATACTGGCACTCCGGGAATCTCCCTTCACCAGATTGCGCGAGGGAACAGGAAACCCGCGAACCGGCAACCCATCGACCAGCACATGGTCGACTTTTTCAAGTTGTGCCACCGCCCTGAACATCGCCAAATGGGCGGCTTTCAAAATATTCAATTGATCGATCTCGGCAACATCTGCGATGCCGACTCCGATCGAAATTCCCTCCAGCGAGTGCAGCTCTTCAAAAAGTTCTTCTCTGGCCTCAGCACTCAACTGTTTGGAATCAAACACCCCGGGGACGCCTTTTTCATCCCAGGGCAAAATCACCGCACCGGCAGTAACGACTCCGGCGAGCGGTCCGCGTCCGGCTTCATCGACGCCGGCGATCCAACAAAAACCCTCCGCCCGGAGCTCACGTTCCGGCCGGAGGAGTTCGTTATCAAGTGTCAATACAGTGCGGCGTTTCATAAAAAAATCCTCCGCCGCACCAATTCCACAGTCATTACTTCGTGCGCAATTCTTTGACGCGGGCGGCTTTACCGACTTTGTCACGCAGATAGTAAAGTTTAGCACGACGCACCATACCGCGACGGACAACTTCGATGCCGGCGATACGGGGGCTGTTGATCGGGAAGACACGTTCAACGCCCTGACCGGCCTGAACCCGGCGGACGGTGAAAGTTTCTTCAACACCGCTGCCGCGGCGGGCGATCACGGTGCCCTGAAAATGCTGAATACGTTCGGTGTCGCCTTCGACGATCTTGACCGCGATACGGACGGTATCACCGACATTAAACTCGAAGCGGTTTTCCTGCGCTTCCTGTTTGCGAATAGTGTCAACTATGTTCATCTCAAACCTCTTTCATTACCGTTTGCAGATATTTTTCCCATAAATCCGGACGGCGTTCTCTCGTAACTTTTTCGGCTTCCTGACGGTGGAACTCAGCAATTCTGCCGTGATCACCGCTCATAAGCACCTCCGGCACCCGGTGTCCCCGGAATTCGGCCGGCCGCGTATACTGCGGATACTCCAGGAGCCCCATCGAATGGGATTCCTCAACGGAAGATTCATCATCTCCCAGCACCCCCGGCATCAACCTGATCACGGCATCCGCAATGGCCATTGCAGCGATATTGCCGCTGGACATCACGAAATCACCCAGTGATATTTCACGGTCGATTGCCAGATCGATCACCCGCTGGTCAACACCTTCATAGTGTCCGGCGACCAGAACCAGATGATCCAACCGGGAAAATTCCGTTGCGATTTTCTGATTGAAGACCTCTCCACGGGGAGATGTCAATACCACCAGAGAACCGGGTTTGCGAACCGATTCAATCGCCTCTGTCAGCACATCGGGAACCATCAGCATTCCCGGACCGCCGCCATAGGGTCTTTCATCGACAGTCTGCCGGGCATCTTTGGCAAAATCGCGGACATTCACCGCATTGATTTCGACCAGCTCCT
>JAZRNP010000371.1:0-12295 GCA_045648225.1 Victivallaceae bacterium
GATGAGCCTTGCATGCGTGGGTCATCACGAACCGGGTCCCCATCTGAACTCCGGCGGCACCGCAGAGCAGCAGATGTGCCGCCATCCGGCCGGTGGCAATACCTCCGGCTACAAAGATCGGCAGAGTTTCTCCGAAACGGAAGAGCAGCTGCTGGATGAGTACGGTGGTTGAAACATGACCGATATGGCCGCCGGCTTCAGCACCTTCGAGAACCAGTGCATCCGCTCCGTAACGGATCATCCGTTCGGCGATGGAGATGGTTGACGCAAAGCAGATAACTTTGGCTCCGGTCTCTTTGATCGCTGCGATTTCATTTTCCTTGGGGATGCTTCCGGCAAAAACGATGTAAGGAACCGGATTTTCGAGCTGTTTGAGCATTGCGATATGCTCGTGGTAGGCCGGAGCTATAGTGATCAGATTGACGGCGAAAGGCTTGTCGGTAAGTTTGCGCAGTTCTTCGATCTGGCTCTTGAGAATATCCGGCGGAGTGTTGCCGCCGGCCAGACAGCCGAATGCTCCATTGTTACAGACTGCGGCGACCAGATTGGGTTCACTGACCCAGGTCATTGCTCCGCAGATCACCGGGTAGCGGACATTGAGGAAACGGCTGCCCCGTTCCATGAGTTTGTTCATATACGGATAGTTTGACATATTAAATCCTCTTTTGATGCAAATATCTTTCGATGAAAGATAATATACTGCTTCAATCCGATTTTGTCAAATAGTTTTTCTTTAAAATCACCGTTTTTGTTCCGGCGGCGGCAACTATTTGGTAATTTTATTGAGAATAAACAAAATAGAGTTTGTAAAAATGGCATTTTGGCGTTATATTGTATAGATTTAAAATCAGGTAAATATGCCCTCAGGTAAAAGGAGTTCTTTTATATGGAAAAAGTGCGCTTGGCAGTTATCGGTATCGGCAACATGGGATCTCACCATTGCCGCAGTATTGCGACGATGAATAATGCTGTGCTGGCTGCTGTTTGCGATATCAAACGTGAACGGGCCGACAAGTTTGCCGCTGAATTCAATTGCAAAGCGTTTTATTCCACTGATGATCTGTTCAAGGCCAAGGTCGCTGATGCGGTCATCGTTGCTGTGCCTCACTATTCCCACCCGGATATCACCATCGAAGCATTCCGCAACGGTCTGCACGTGTTGTGTGAAAAGCCCATCGCTGTTACCAAAAGCGAGGGCGAACGGATGGTCGCCGAGCACAATAAACATCCTGAACTGCAGTTTGCATTGATGTTCCAGCAGCGGACTCACAATGCCCATAAACATATCCGTCAGCTGATACAGGACAAAGAGTTCGGCGATATCATGCGGGTGAATTGGACTGTTACCACCTGGTTCCGCACTCAAGCGTATTACGACAGCGGCGATTGGCGGGCAACCTGGGCCGGAGAAGGCGGCGGCGTGCTGCTCAACCAGTGCCCGCACCATCTGGATCTTTTTCAGTGGTTTTTCGGTTTGCCGGTGATGGTTCGCAGTTATATCGAAATCGGCAAATATCACGATATTGAAGTCGAAGATGAAGTCAGCACCTACTGCCGCTTCGCTGATGGTTCCAGCGGAACTTTCATCACCAGTACGGCCGAATATCCCGGAACCAACCGTTTGGAAATTGCCGGTACCCGGGGCCGGATGGTCTTTGAAGATGGAGTGCTGAAATTCCGTCGGACAGAAGTTCCGGTGGATGTTTTCCGCAGCACGACGCCGAAAATATTTGCCGGTATCCCCACCTGGGATATCGTTATCCCCAATGATCCGGATACCGGAAATCCCCACAAACAGGTCATCGAAAACTTTGTTGCCTCCATCCTTGATCCCAAAGTGGAACTGGTCGCTCAGGGGGCCGAAGGACTCCGGGCGGTGGAACTTGGCAACGCCATGCTCTACAGCGGTCTGGAAAATGTGGAGGTTAATCTGCCCATGGATACGGCAAAATTTGATGCCCGTCTTGCCGTATTGCGGGAAAATTCAAGGTATTGCAAGAAACTGAAGAGTTCATCCGAAGTGGATATGAGTTCGAGTTTCTGAATAAGATTTTTCAACAAAAACATTCTTAAATTCTGGAGATTAAAAAATGAATGTTCCATTGCTTGATCTGAGTATGCAGTATGCCCCGATGAAAGAGGAGATCCTCGCTGTTGTTTCAGAAATCTGCGACAGTCAGCGTTTCATCCTCGGTCCCAAAGTTGAAGCTCTCGAAAAAGAGCTTGCCGCTTATTGCCAGAGCGGCGGTGCGGTCGGCGTTACCAGCGGTTCCGATGCTCTGCTCATCGCTCTGATGGCAGAAAAGATCAAACCCGGCGACGAAATCATCACCACTCCTTTTACCTTTTTTGCCACCGTCGGTGCGATCGTCCGTGCCGGAGCCACTCCGGTCTTTGCGGATATCGATCCGGTGACTTTCAATATCGATCCGGCCAAAATCGCTGAAAAGATCACTCCCCGGACCCGGGCGATCATTCCGGTGCACTTGTTCGGTCAGGCTGCCGACATGGATCCCATCGTGAAAATTGCCAAAGAGCACAACCTCTTTATCATCGAAGATGCCTGTCAGGCGATCGGTGCTGAATACAAAGGCAAACGGGTCGGTTCTTTTGCCGAATACGGTGCTTTCAGCTTCTTCCCGAGCAAAAACCTCGGCTGCTTCGGCGATGGCGGTGCGGTCAGCTGCGACACCCCGGAACGGGAAGCTCTGCTCAAGATTTACCGTAACCACGGTCAGAGCAAGACCTACATCCACGAATATGTCGGCGGCAACTTCCGTCTGGATGCCCTGCAGGCGGCGATCCTCTCCATCAAGCTCCGCAGCTTGGATTCCTGGAGCGAAGCCCGTCAGCGCAATGCTGCTATTTACCGTCAGCTCTTTGCGGGTGCCAAACTTGAGAACTTCATCTCTCTGCCGCAGGAAGCTGCTTATCCGGTTCGCCACATCTACAACCAGTTCTGCGTCCGGGTCGCCGGAGGCAAACGTGATGAACTCAAGCAGTATCTTCTGGACAACGGTATCGGCTGTGCCGTCTACTATCCGCTGTCACTGCATCTGCAGGAGTGCTTCAAGGAACTCGGCGGCAAACTCGGTGACTATCCGGAATCCGAAAAGGCCACCGGTGAAGTCCTTGCTCTGCCGATCTACGGTGAACTCACCGCCGATCAGCTGGCCTGTGTCGTTGACACCATCAAGGCTTTTGCCAACAAATAATCGGCGTTTTGCCGCATAATATGACCGGGACCAGTTCCCGGTCAATTTGTCTATGCATATTCATTTTGTCGGTATTGGCGGGGCCGGGATGGCTCCCCTGGCAGAGCTGCTGCTGGAACGCGGAGAAACGGTATCGGGTTCAGATATTGAATTCAATGCCAAGTGTGCCGTATTAAAGAGCCGCGGAGCGGTGATCAGTGTCGGACATCAGGAATCGAATGTTGATCCCCGGGTGTCGGTGCTGGTCTATACTTCGGCGGCGGCTGCGGACAATCCGGAACTGCTCCGGGCCAAAGCGTTGAATATTCCCTGCTTGCGTCGCGGCGAATATCTGGCGGAATTTGCCCGGCGTTACCGGCGGACAATTTCCGTTTCAGGTACTCACGGCAAAAGTTCGATTTCAGCGGCGATAGCCTCCATTCTGACCCGGTGCGGCAAGCATCCAGGGTTCATGATCGGAGCTGCGGTTTCCGGGATGAATTCATTTGCCAACGGGCAGGGGGACGATCTCTTTGTTACCGAAGCGGATGAATCTGACGGTACCCATACCGCATTGAAAAATTTTATCGGCGTGGTTCCAAATGTTGAGGACGATCACGTCTGGAGTCTGGGCGGCAGAGAGGTGCTGGAAAAAAATTTCCGTACTTTCGCCGCCAATTCTGAAATATTGATCTATTACGCTTCTGAACTTTGTGACCGGCTCTTTGCCGATCATCCCCACGCAATTCGACTGGCTGCAATGCCGGATGAATTTTCCGGACTTCACGGATTTCAGGCTGCCAACGCTTTTATTGCTGTTCAGGCGGCGGTTCTTGCCGGTTGCGACGAAGCATCAGCGGCTTTGGCAGCGGCAGATTATCCGCAGGTCAAGCGGCGGATGACGGTTCATTTTTCCGATGAACGGCGCACTTTGATCGAAGATTATGCCCACCATCCCACCGAGGTCGCCAGAAGCATCGAATTTCTCCGTCTGAACTATCCCGGTCAACCTTTGCTGGTGGTGTTCCAACCCCATCGCTATGCCCGGTTGGAGCGTTATTTTGAAGATTTCGCACAAGTGCTGCCAACGGCAGATCAGGTGGTCGTGGTTCCGGTTTTCGCCGCATGGTGTGAAAGCGGTAAGGTCGGAGGCCGGGAGCTCGCTGCTGCGATCAAGGGAAAGTATATTGAAGCATCCTGGCCGGAGATCGCAGAAGAGATCTTCCGGATGGTTCCGGTATCCGGCGGTGTGGTCGCAGTGCTGGGGGCAGGGGATGTCGAAAATGTTATTGCACCGCTGCAGGAGCTTTTAGGCAGCGGACGATAAATAATGGCATTCCGGGAGCGGCATAGGCAGTAACTGGTGCGGACCCCGGCGGATAGTTGTCCAGCAGTTGCTTCAATACGGCATTGTCCATGCGCCGGAAATTGTTGTCCCGTCCCAGAATAAGAATAAATTCCCGGATCCGGTTTTTATCCAGATAATCCATCGCTGCTACCGCCTGTTCCGGTGAAATTACCTCCAGACACACCTTGTCAAAAAAGATCTTCGGTGCTTGTTCCGGTAAAAAGAATATGTCGGTAATAACCACTTTTTCCGGATGTGCAGCAATTGATTTTTCCAAACCGGCACTGTGAGTGCTGCTCAAATGGAGAGTTTGAAATCCCCATATCTGCAGGAAAATTCCGGCGGCGGTCAGTACGATCAGGAAGAGTTGTTTTAATTTAATGCGGCACTGCATCTTGGCAAATCCCCGGAAACTCAAAAGCATCAGCAATGGCATGATGCACATGAAGTGGCGGGCTCCGACCGTAAGTCCGATGTCAAAGCGGGTCAACATCAGCGGCACTGTCACAATGTAAATGGTTACGACCCGGGCGATAAACCGCCAATGCCGGTTCCTGTCAGAGAACAGTTGCCGCAGATTTATAAAATATCCCGATGCCAGCGGAAGTGAAAACAGCAGACTCATTGTAACTCCGCAGCTGAACAGCGGGGAGGTCGATTTGAATATATTCCAAATAAACACGGCATCGATCAGAATAAAAATGATCAATCCGGCAACTTTGATTTTGCTGTTTTTGAGAAATCCCGGTATGACCAGGGCGACGGTTCCTGCGATAGATAAGGCCAGTGATGCCATCGGAGAGAGGGTTTCAAAACGGAGCAGATGCTGATAGTAATTAAAGAGCATTCCGGATAATTCCGCTGTCAGCGAGAAACTGCCGGTGCGATTGTTCAGGGCGTAGGTCGCTCCGTGCAATCCCAGAATATGGCCGTAAAGCATAAAATTGATCGACCATAACGGCAGGACGGCAATCAATGCACCGGCTGCCAATTGCAGTGCAGATTTCCATTGGCGTTGACACAACAGAGATATTCCGATGATAAATCCAAGAATATACAACTCTTCACGCAGCCAGATCCCGAGACCGAAAATGATTCCGGAAAGCAGATATTTCCGGCGTTTCAGCAGGATAAATCCGCCCAGTGCCGCCAGCATACTGGGAACCATCTCCCACAGCATCACCGAGTAGAGCCAGAATGGAGTTGTGAGCAGCACTCCCCACAGCGCAAACCGGCTCCGTTTATCGCCGTTTGCCATAATCAGAATAATTCCCAACCCGGCAAGCCAGACCGGAACCAGAGAACCGTTTTCTCCGAAAATCAGATAGAACGGCACGCAAATCACCGGCAGTACCCAGGAGTGAAAAGAGTGGATCTTTCCGTCGGGCAGCTGCTGAAAATGAAACCCCCCCAGCGGAAACAGGGAGGGTTCTGCATGGTACATCGCCAACGTGCCGTGTTCGGCAAAGTTGCGCATGACCATATATTTATTGCCGTTGTCCGTTATCAATAACGGATTTTGCGGCAGTAAACTACCGCAAATGAACATACTCCCGGTAACAAATATCAAAAGCGGAATGATTTTCCGATACTGCAGCCGGGGATTCACGGTCATCTCACTTTACACTGTTGCGGCCGACGAGAAACATTTCCACGTTGAGCGCACGGAGTTTTTCGGGGAAAGCATTTTCAATGGCGATGATGAATGCTTCTTCCGGGAGAGCGGGCAGATGAGCTGAAATAGCTCCGAGGATCATGGTGTTGAGAGCCTTGGGGTTTTTCAGTTCACTGACGGGAACATCGTCCGGGGTGATGAGTACGCCGCCGGCTTTGAGTACCGGAAGTGCGACTTCGACCTGAGTGACATCAAGGACCGCCAGCAGATCAGCTTCTCCGGCGGGAACCATCGGGCTGTTGATCTTTTCGCCAAAACGGACTTCGCTGGAAACCGATCCGCCCCGCTGGCTCATGCCGTGAACTTCACTTTTTTTGACATCGAGATTCTGATTGAAAATGACTTCAGCGAGGATGTCGGTAATTTTCAATACACCCTGACCGCCCAGTCCGGAAACAACAACATTGGTGACATTCATGATTATTTTTTCTCCATTTTACTGCGTTTCGCCAGAGCCAGAATGCAGGGACGGCGGGCGATGATGACACTGCAGTCATTGGACTGCAGCCGGGTTTTGAGCAATTCGGCAAATTTTTCCGGTTCGGCGGTGGTATCGATGACATCGCAGTTATCAACGCCGATACCCTTGACGATCTTTTCAAAATCCACCGCAAAGGCGGGGGTGAGATCCAGGTGATAACCGGTGGCCGGGTTTTCCTGACATCCGGTCATACCGGTGATACGGTTGTCCAGGATGATTACCACGTGACCGGTAGCCGGCCGGTTGTAGACCATTTCCACGATGCCGTTGATACCGGTGTGCAAGAAGGTACTGTCACCGATAACGCTGACCACTTTGCGGGCTTCGGCTTCGGGGAGCTGATGACGCATACCCAGACCGACCGTAACGCTGGCACCCATGCAGACGCAGGTGTCGATCGCATTGAACGGCGGCATGACGCCGAGGGTATAGCAGCCGATATCTCCGGAAACGATACAACCGAGATCCCGGATGACTTCAAAGGTTTTACGATGTGGACATCCGACGCAGAGCTGGGGCGGTTTGCCGGGTTTTCCGGGGGCATCGGGGGTGGTATCACCGGCGATGAGTTTGCGGACCCGGGCGACATTGAGTTCGCCGAAGCGGAACTCTTCCGGTTTGTTTTCCACATTGATTCCGGCGGCACGGAGCTGTTCAAAGAGCACCGGATCGCCCTCATCGATGATCAGGCAGCGTTTGACCTTGGCTGCAAAATTGCGAACGGTTTCCACCGGGAGCGGATAGGTCATACCCAGTTTGAGTACGGATGCTTCCGGAGCGGCATCGAGCACATGGTGATAAGATACACCGCTGGTGATGATGCCGAGATCGGAATCTTTTTCAATGACGGTGGTGTACGCACCCTGTTCATTGATTTCGGCCATGGTTTTGAGGTCGGCCCGCAAACGGCGGTGTGCAAGCTTGGCAAATGCCGGAACCATGACGTTGCTTTTGGGATCTTTGGTGAAAGAACCGGTTTTTTTGGCATCCGGGGTGGTCTTGCGCCGTTCCAGAACGCATTTGGAGTGGCAGACCCGGGTGGTCATGCGGAACAACACCGGTGAACGGAATTTTTCCGCAAGCTCAAATGCGGCGCAGAGATAATCGTAGCATTCCTGGGAGTCGGACGGTTCAAACATCGGCACTCCTGCGGCGACGGCATAACGGCGGTTATCCTGTTCATTCTGGCTGCTTGCCATACCGGGGTCATCGGCAGTGATGACCACCAGTGCTCCGGGGGTTCCGGAATAGGCAATGGTGAAAAACGGATCGGCGGCGACATTGAGACCGACGTGCTTCATGGTGGCCAGAGTGCGGCCGCCGGCATAAGCGCATCCGATGGCAACTTCCAGTGCACATTTTTCATTAGGAGCCCATTCGGCAGTGCCGCCGAGTTTGCTCAGTTCATCGAGGATTTCCGACGAAGGCGTACCCGGATAACCGCATCCGAGGTTTACCCCGCAGTCGAATGCTGCCATGGCGACAGCTTCATTACCGCTGGCAAAGAACTTCATAATATTATTCTCCCTAATTAAATTTATTGATTATCATTTTCACCGGAGGACTGGAATGATCCCAGCAACTCCTCCTGTTCATCCAATCCGGCATCGACCAGAGTGGAGAGATGTTCAAGTTCAGTTTCATCCGGAGTGAAAGCCGGATTGTTGAGCAATTTGATCGCCTCATTGAGCTTGGTGGATATACCGGCAAGCTTTTTGAGTTTTGCAGATTCCTCTTCTTTGAGATCCCGTTCGATGGTGCCGAGGTAGGAGAGATACTCCATTCTCTGCTGAACGGCTTCGAGCAAATCGGAACGCAATTCAGCTTTGGGTTCATCATCGGCCCGGTTGTAATTTTCCATCAATTCCTCAAAGCGTTCTTCCAGGTAGTTGAGCAGTACCGCCTGCTGGGCATCATCTGCCATATCCAGTTCGCGATGTGCAAAAATGCGGGAACAGACCCCGTCGATATCGCTTTCCCGGCGGCTGATGGCGTCGAGCATGAAACCGTCAAGTTCTGCTTCGGTGAGCGGGACTCCGTTACCGGAGAGCAGTTTGATCGGGTCATCCAGCGCAGAATTGGAAATACTCAATCCCTCCGGCAGAACGACATCGGAATTTTCTCCGTGTTCCTCCCGGATGCTCAATACAGCGTGGTCTCCATCCGCCCGGAGTTCGACCATGGTGGACGAGGTGATGAATTCATCGATGGATGCTCCGGCGCGGGAAATATTGCTGTCGCAGTAAAATTCTGCCCAGGCCAACTGTTCCGGGATATCCGGATAGTCTTTGAATTCTTCCCAAACCTTTTTGATCGCTTCATCGAGTGCAGAAATACGCTCTTTTCTGGCGTTGAACTGGCGTTCCGTTGCCGCAAGAAAAGAACATTCGATCACGCCGTTGTCATAATCTTTGACCTGACAGCAGATGGCATCACCCGGAGTGAAGTCATGAGCTTTGTAAAATCCGGAAAGGTCAAAAACTTCCAGTGAAACCGGTTCGTTGGAGGAGTTGTGACGGGCCAAATGAGCGTTGGCCGGGTCTTCAGCAAGCAGGAAGTCAAAGATCTGTTCCGAACCCAGCAGCGAATGGTAGTGGAAAATTTTTCCCAACGGCAGAGTGAGTTTGCGTTTGGAAGCGGCTGTGCCATCCAGAGTCAGAGCGATCTCCGAGGGAAACACCTCTTCGGAAACAAAGGGGATAAAGCGGTGTCCCGGGAAGAGGACGCCCTCTTTGATTTCCCACTCATCCGGAGTTATGATAAATTGTTTCTGATTGAAAAACGCACTGCGTTTGATGCAGTTCCATTTGCTGTCGTGGAAAAAGGTGATATCGCTTTCTATAAAGCGTTCCAATCTCCGGCGCAAAGTATCCGAGCGGGCGGCTCCAAGAGCTTTGGCAATCGAAGCCAGAGTGAATTTATCCCCGGCTGCGGTGATTTGCGCTTCGATTTCGGCAGAGGAAAATGTCTTTGTTTCGCTCATAGATTATTTTCCTTTAAAAGTTTTACCAGTCTCTCCGCCATCAGCGAAGTAAATTCAGGAGCTTCGATCGTTTTGAGATAGTCCACTGTTACGGCATCATCCAGTGAAAAATTTCCGCTGCGGATGCGGCGCAGTGCGGTGAGAACTCCACCGCAACCGAGCTTTTTGCCCAGATCGCTGCAGAAGCTGCGGACATAAGTTCCTTTTGAACACTCCATAATAAAGTCACATTCCGGGAGTTCGCAGCGGGTGATCTCCAATTTTTTTATTTCGATCTCCCGGGCTTCCCGTTCAACTTCAATACCTTTGCGGGCCAATTCGTAAAGTTTTTTGCCGCCGACTTTTACGGCAGAAACCATCGGAGGCATCTGCATTTGACGGCCACGGAAGCTGTTGAATGCTTCCACAAACTGTTCACGGGTGATTTCAACCGGAGTTTCTCTGATGATCTCGCCATCCATATCTCCGGAATCGGTTTCCACGCCAAGTTTGAGTGATCCGGTGTAAACTTTATCATCCGCACTCAATTTCTGGCTGACCGCAGTGAATTTGCCCAGTACCAGCACCAGAAGTCCGGTCGCTGCCGGATCAAGGGTGCCGCAATGGCCGACTTTGGGGACATTGAAACGGGCCCGGACAAAATTAACTACATCAAAACTGGTCCATCCCAGCGGCATGTCTATGGTGAGTACACCTTCGGCGGGGCAGATGGGCAGACGGTGTTTTTTGGGGTTGTAACGCATTGATATTAAAATCCTTCACAAACTTCTATTGCAGTATTTACGTTGCCGAAAGGTGCGCTGGTGGCAACACCTCGCACAGCATCGTGAATTTCATTGAGCAGCATCCGGGCGATCCGGATTCCTTCCGCACGCTGGGCTTCTTTGGTTTCCGCTTTTTTCATGGCATCCATGATCCAGTCCGGAACCACGACCCCGGGAACTTCGGTTTTCATAAACTGGGCGTTGCGGTAACTGGCAAAGGGCCAGACCCCGGCGATGACCGGAACACGGAAATGTTCGATTTTTTTCAGGAAAGAGAGCAGGGCTTCCGGATCGAAGACCGGCTGAGTGATAATAAATTCGGCGCCGGCTTCGATTTTTTCGGCGAGGCGGCGGTATTCCCGTTCCGGATCGATGGCATTGGGATCGGCTCCGACTCCGGATACGATAGCAGTTTTCACTCCGTTTCCGAGCGATTGACCGCCGGCATCGATACCGCAATTGAGACGGCTCTGCAACTTGACCAGCCCGATGGAATCGACATCAAAAACTCCGGAACTGAATGGATAATTACCCAGTTTCGGCGGATCTCCGGTAATAAAAAGAATATTGTTGATATTTTTGGCCATGCAGCCCAGAATCATGGACTGCAGGCTGATCAGATTGCGGTCTCTTGCACAGCAGTGGATTATGGTTTCAATGCCGGCTTTTTCCTGAATTTCCGCAGCCGTGATGACCTGGGATATCCGGCAGCTGGCACGGGGGCCGTCCGGCAGGTTGATGGCATCGAATCCGGCAGCTTTGCACAGCTTTGCTTTTTCTACCGTAGATGCAAGATCGAATCCCCGGGGTGGAGTCAATTCGATAAGTTTGAGAAATTTATCCGAACACAATTTGGCTCCGAAAGAACTTTTCTCATTGGTCGGCAGCGGTTCCAGCAGGTCGTTTTCGTTGATTTCCACCTTGAGAGCCGCTGAATTTTCCATTTTGGTCATCGGCTTCAAAGAGCGTACCAGATCGGCGATGTGTTCCGGAGAAATACCACAACATCCTCCCACGCCTCTGACTCCGAGATTGACATAGCGCAAGGCATAGGTTGTGAAGTATTCCGGAGTGGTCATCGGCATAAAGCGGTTGTCCACATTTTTAGGGACTCCGGCTCCGGGTTGGACGATCAAAGGCACCGTCAGGAGCGGAATGATCTTTTTGACCGCTTCAAAGGTGGTTTCCGGGCCGGTTCCGCAGTTGATGCCGAATGCTGCGGGAGAGAACTTTTTGAGTTGTTCAATCACCACTTTGGCAGTGGTTCCGTCGGAAAGTTTTGCGTCGGCATCGAAGACAAAACTCGGCATCCACGGTGCCGTTATTTTGGCAGCAACAGCCAGGATATCTTCAAAATCAGCACGATTGGAGATCGATTCAAAAAGCAGGAAATCTGCGCCTCCGTCAATGAGCAGTTTCGCCTGCTCTGCAATGGCCGCAATGCGCAGCTCCCCGGAATCAGCAGCCGGAACCGGACCGATCGAACCGGCAATCAGAATTTCCGGTTTCCCGGCGGCCGCTTTTCTGGCCAGTGCCACGGCAGCAAAGTTGATATCCCGGATCTTTTCAGCCAATCCGAACCGGGCCAGCGAAATTATGTTGGCACTGTAAGTATTGGTCGTAATGACCTCTGCACCGGCATCGACATAAGCCTGATGAATCGCCGTGACGGTGGCCGGTTCAGTCAGCACCAGATTGTCGTAAGAGGTGTTGACGAAAAAATTGCGGCGGTAAAGTTCCGTTCCGAACCCGCCGTCAAAGACCAGCACCCCGGATGAGAGGCGTTGCAAAATATCGTTTTTTTCCATCAGTTCATGTTCCCCGGTTTAAGCTGCTTCCTGCCGGGATCC
>JAZRNP010000372.1:0-11200 GCA_045648225.1 Victivallaceae bacterium
ATTCCTGCAGAACCGGGTCATGCCCCGTCAGATGACCTTTGAGGAGGCTAAAGCCAAAGTCACTGCGGACTACCGCAACGCTGAAAGCGTTAAACTGGCCCGTATCCGTGCCAAAGAGCTGTGGAGTTCGGTGGTTAAACTTGCCCCGGCCAAACGTTCTGCCGCATTCGGAAAACTTGGTAAAATGGATACCATCACTTATTCCATGATCAGTGCTCCTACCGAAAATCCGGCTCACATGGCGATCGTTCAGCTTGCCAGTCCCCATTTGCGGATGATGAAAACCGGCGATATTTCTCCGGTGATCGATGCTCAGGATGGTGCTTTGCTGGTCGAAATGGTCAAACGTATGCCCGCTGTGATGGATAAATTTGCGGAAAACAAAGAGATGATCAAACAGGGAATCCTGGAAAATAAAGTTCAGCAGCTTCAGAGCGAGTTCATGATTTTCCTCGATCGCAATTGCCGTTACGAACTGGAGGACCAGAATCCGGAGAAGTGATTTATCATGCAAAAATCTGCTGATATTTCCGGAACTGTCGCCCTCGGGCGACAGATGACAATCGAATTTTACGATTGCAAATCTGCCACATTGACCGATGCCGCCGAATTGGAAAAAGTTTTTCTGAATGCGGCCCGGATTTCCGGTGCTCATGTGGTGGATTCGGTATTCCATTCCTTTCAGCCGCAGGGGGTGAGCGGAGTTGTGGTCATTTCCGAATCCCACTTCGCTGTGCACGCCTGGCCGGAACACGATTATGCGGCAGTAGATCTTTTTACCTGTGGATCCGGAGTCGATTTCGATCTGGCAGTCAAGGCTCTGGCTGCCGGGATGAATTCCGGATACTGGATAATTTCCAGTCTGGTCAACCGGGGGATCCTCGGCGACAGCGGCGTGGAGAGATTGGTGCCGGTAGTGGAAAATGCCGATGCTCACGGACTGCAGCTCTCATGGAAAGATCGTTATGAACACACCCGGGCCCGGGCAATGTCCAGTTGCGTGGATATCTATGAGTGTTCGGCAATTGATCTGTCCTGCGAAGCGGCATTAAAGGAATTCGCCGGTGAAGTTGTGGCTCTGCTTGCGGAAAAGTTTCCGGAAGATTATGAATGGAGCTGTTCTGTCAATGGCGATGAGATCGAGTTCGCCTGTTCCTTTGATCGGGGACATCTGAGCGGATTTGCCGGTTCCGGTCGTTCAGGAGTTTATCTTGATGTGTTTACTTCCGGTTTCTTTGATCCCCGGACGATCGCTGAATTTGCCATGAGAAAGCTGGGCGGACGCTATTACCGGATGCAGCCTCAGGTGCGCCAGTGAAAGGTTGATATTTCCGGAATGGTTTTGAACGCATACACTATATGAGAAAGGTGATATATATATGAAAAAGGATAAAACTCAAAAATCTGCCGGTGCGGCTAAATTTGTAGTGACGATGATTTTGATCTTTTGTGTCGCAGCCGGATTTGCAGTGTGGTATCATATCAGCCGCTCCGCAAAAGTCCCCGGATTCGGAAAAATCGAGATCGTTTCAGGCGAAGCTGCCTGCGTGCTGCCCGGAGAAAAGTTCACTGTTGCACTCCGGACACTGGATAATGAAAATTCACCGTTTAAAAATTGTAAAGTGATTCCGCAGTTTTCTGCTCCGGCAAATTGTACTGTCACTCCTGCTGAGGGCGTGAGTGATGCCGGCGGAGTGGTGCGCTTTGATATCGTTGCCGGCAATCGTATCGGCGATAATTATATCACCTTTCAGCCGGATGTTCCTGAAGCCAAACCGGTGGAACTGCGTTTCGTCAACGGCGTCAAACTGATCGGCGACCGCCAGGAAGGAGCCTCCGGTAAAACTTTGTCCCGACCGGTCGGTGTCAAGTTGGTGGATGTTGCAGGCAATGCCCGTTCCGGAATTAAGGTCTACATGACCTCTTCTGACGGAGTCCGTTTGTCGCAAAAGTCGGCGATTACCGACAGCAAGGGCGTCGCTGAAACCGGAATCGTGCTCCCGAAAAAATCCGGTGCTTCCAAAATCTATTTTGAAATCGATGCTGAAGACGGTGCCAGCTTCCGCAATATCGCTCTGGAGGTCATGTCCTACAATATCTGGAACATTGTGGTCAGTGTTTTGGGTGGACTTGCTCTTTTCATGCTGGGTATGACCATGATGAGCGATGGACTTTCCAATATCGCCGGTGAAAAAATGAAAAGTATTCTCGGATACTGCACCCGCAACCGGTTCGTGGCTCTGCTTGCCGGTACGGTGATTACGGCGGTCATTCAATCTTCCAGTGCGACCACGGTGATGATCATCGGTTTCGTCAACGCCGGTTTGATGAATCTGGTCCAGTCTATCGGAGTTATTTTCGGTGCCAATATCGGTACGACCATCACGGCACAGATCATCGCATTCAATGTGGGTGCTCTGGCAATGCCGGCGATAATTATCGGTTTGGTGATGCGCTTTATCAAGCGGGGCAAGATCGCCGATGCCGGGCTGACGGTGCTGGGATTCGGATTGCTGTTTTTCGGTATGAATCTGATGAGTGCGGAGTTGAAAGCTCTCTCCGATTTCCCCTCATTCCTGAAATTTTTCCAGCTGCTTGACTGCGCCCCGGTAAATGGGGTCATGCCGGTCGGCAGCGTGCTGGGTACGATCCTGATCGGTCTGGTGGCAACGTTGATCATGCAGAGTTCTTCGGCGACGACCGGTGTGGTGGTCGTGCTCGGAGCAGGAGGTCTGATCGATCTCTACACTGCGGTCGCACTGATTCTCGGTGCCAACATCGGAACGACCATCACCGCTCAGTTGGCGGCGATCCCGGCGAACCGTCCGGCCCGTCAGGCGGCGTTGGCACATACCCTGTTCAATGTGATCGGAATGCTGCTGATCCTGGTGAGTTTCTGGATACCGTGGCGCAATACGGGCATCCCGGTATTCTTTTATTTCGTGAATTCCATTACCGAAGGCAATGCATTTGCGGCGATCCCGGAGAATATGGCCCGTCATATTGCCAATGCTCATACGGTATTCAATCTGGCAACGGCACTGATCCTGTTGCCGTTTACCGGATTGCTGGCGGCAATTTGCGAAAAGTTGATGCCGGTCACTCAGGCCAAGATCCACTTCCAGTATCTGGAACCGCACCTTCTGGATTCTCCGGCACTGGCTCTGCGTCAGAGTGTCACCGCCATCGGCAAGATGTTGAAAAAATCGTGGAAAATGGTCGATTCGGCTGTGGTCAGCAACTTTATGCAGGGTAAAGTCAATGAAAACCGGATGGAGAAATTCCAGAACCGGGAAGAACGGGTTGACCGTTACCAGACCGAGATCATGGAATATTTGTCCCAGGTCATGCGCCGCAAACTCTCTCCCAAGCAGGCGGAAATGATACCGGCATTGATGCATTGTACCAACGATGCCGAGCGTATCGCCGACCGGGCGGAAAATATTATCACGCTCACCCGGCGACTGGAAGCGGAAAATCTGACGATCAGCCGTGCCGCTGCTGAGGAGCTGGAGCGCATTTATACTGAATTATCCAAACAGACAGCATTTGCGCTCAATGCTCTTGAATTTGCCGAAGAGGAGTGGAAAGAACGTGCCGTTAAATCCGAAACTCTCATCGGCAAGCTGGCCGCTGATTCTGAAGAGAATCATATCCGCCGGATAAAAAACAGCAAATGTACCGCTCAGACCGGTATAATTTATGTCGAATTGCTCGGAGAATTGGTCGCAGTATCCCGCCATTTGAGCAATATTGCTGAACGTGCAGTGTGATTTTGGTATACGGCGACTTGGATAAAAAAATCGCCGTTATACTTGAAAAATAACGGTTTTGATGTTATCTTTAATGAAAGACATTTGTGTATAAAACAAGGTGTCCGGATTTAGTAATAATCGATGATAGTCGTCGGGAAACGGAATAAAAATATGAAAATTCTGCTTCTGAATGGTCCGAATCTCCAGCTGCTCGGCAGCCGGGAACCGGATATTTATGGTAAGACTTCACTGGCATCCATTGTTTCCAGTGTTACAGAACTTGGGAAAAAACTCGGACTTGATGTTGAGGCATTTCAATCAAATTCCGAGGGCGAATTGGTTACGATCATCGGTAATGCTCCGGCAAACGGTTTTGCCGGTATCATTATCAATCCTGCCGCCTATACGCATACATCTGTTGCTATCCGAGATGCCATCGCTGCGGTTGCTCTGCCCGCTGTTGAGGTGCATTTGAGCAATGTCAATTCCCGTGAATCGTTTCGCCGTGAATCACTTACTGCACCGGTTTGCATCGGTGTGGTCGCCGGATTCGGGGCGTTTTCATATCAAATGGCTCTCCGTGCACTCGCTGATAAACTGGGTGTGCCGGGAGATATTTGAGTATTTGGTCAGAAAATAAATGTTTGAGGAAATTTATGGAAATGGAATTTGAAAAAATCCGCTCACTGGTCAGCATGATGGGGGAATACAACCTCAGCGAGATCAAAATCGAAATGGATGGCTGCAACCTCTGCCTGCGCCGCAATTGCGGTGAAGTCGTTGCTGCTCCGGTCGCCGTTGCTCCTGCTCCGGTCGCCGTTGCCGCAGCTCCCGCTCCCGTTGCCGCAGCAGCTGCTCCGGCTGCTGCCGCTGCTGAACAGCCCCGTGTGACTATCGATTCTCCGCTGGTCGGTACGCTGTACCGGGCTCCCGGTCCGGATGCCCAGCCCTTTGTTCAGGTCGGTGACCGGGTCAATCCGGATACTACCATCTGCATTATCGAAGCGATGAAGGTCATGAACGAAGTCAAGGCGGAAAAATCCGGCGTTATCAAAGAGATTCTGGTCGAAAATGCTCAGGCGGTGGAATACGGTCAGCCGCTCTTTGTGATCGGATAATCCCCGTTCCTCTTTTTACGGAGAAAATATGTTTAATAAAGTAATGATTGCCAATCGCGGTGAGATTGCGGTCCGGATCATCCGGGCGTGCCGCGAACTCAATATCCGCACGGTGGTGGTTTATTCAACCGCTGATGCCGGCAGCATGGCCGTGAAGCTCGCTGATGAAGCTATTTGTATCGGTGCACCGCCGCCTTCTGAAAGTTATCTGCTCATCGAACGGTTGCTGACGGTTGCTGATATCTGTGAAGTCGATGCGATTCATCCCGGCTACGGATTCCTTTCGGAAAATCCCTATTTCGCCGAAGCCTGCCGCCGTCACGGAATCGCTTTTATCGGCCCCACTTCTGAAGCAATGAAAGCTCTCGGCGACAAAGCTGTCGCCCGGGAAACCATGAGAGCTGCCGGAGTTCCCATCACTCCGGGCAGCGATGGTCTCATTGTCAATGAAAAGCAGGCTCTTGCCATGGCATATAAACTGGAATATCCGGTTATCATCAAGGCGGTCGCCGGTGGCGGCGGCCGGGGTATGCGCATCTGCCGCAACGATGATGAAGTTATCCAGGGTTTCCACTCCGCAAGTGCCGAAGCTGAAAAGGCCTTCGGAAACGGCGACCTTTATATGGAGAAGTTTCTGGTCAATCCCCGCCATATCGAGGTGCAGATCCTTGCCGATAACTACGGTAATGTCATCCATCTCGGCGAACGTGACTGCAGTGTGCAGCGGCGCAATCAGAAGCTTCTGGAGGAGACTCCCAGTCCGGCCGTTTCTGCCAAGCTCCGGGAAAAACTCGGTTCTGCAGCCGTAAAAGCAGCCAAGGCCGCCAAATATACCAGTGCCGGAACTATCGAATTTTTGCTGGATGCCAATGAGAATTTCTATTTTATGGAGATGAACACCCGTATCCAGGTCGAGCATCCGGTGACCGAAATGCTCACCGGTATTGATTTGGTCAAAGCTCAGATCGCCATCGCCGCCGGCGAAAAACTCAATATCCGCCAAAAGGATATTCAATTCCGCGGCCATGCTATCGAATGCCGTATCAATGCCGAGGATCCGGAACGCAATTTCGCTCCGTCTCCCGGAAAGCTCGAACTCTTTATCCCCGCCGGCGGTGCAAATGTCCGGATGGATACCCATGCCTATACCGGATATGTCATTCCTCCTTATTACGACAGTTTGATCGGTAAACTTATCGTTTGGGGACATGACCGGGCCGAAGCTCTGGCGGTCTGCAACCGTGCAGTAAGCGAAATGGTTGTCGAAGGTGTTCGCACTACGATTCCGTTTCAGCAGAAACTGCTTAAACACAAGAATTTTATCGAAGGAAAATACGATACCGGCTTTGTCGAACGTATCCTTCAGGAGAAATAATCAATTCCGTAACCCAGGGAGAAGTGCCAGATGAAAAACACATCCGATGCCGCCAGTGACAAAAAAGAAGCCGCTGTCAATGTCAAACCGGTAGAGACTATGATGCTTGGAGATTCCGAACTCGGTGATGTTAAGATTCATGACGGAGTCATCGCTACGCTGACCCGCCGTGCTGCAATCGGTATCGAAGGCGTGTCCCGGCTCGCCGGAAATGCACTGGTCGACAACCTTGCTGAAATCGTCGGCAGCCGCCGGATGCAGAGCCGTGCCATCTCCATCGCCGTCAATGAACTCAATCAGATAACCATTGAGATCAAACTCAACCTCAAAGTCGGTTACACCATTCCCGAAGTCGCCGAAAAAGTGCAGAAAGCTGTTATCGGCGATGTGGAAAAGGTCACCGGCATGACGGTTAAGACGGTTCATGTTCTGATTCAGGATATCGACGATGAATATGTCGATGATGATGAAGAAGACGGTGAGTTGGAATAAGCCTTGCAGTCGATACATTTTGAGGAGTTGCAATGAACAGATTTCTGGAAATATTCCGTGAAGTGTGGCAGGTGGAGTTCTCCCGCGGAGCGTTGTGTGCCGCCGGAGTTTTTCTCGCCATATTGATCTTTTACTGGATATTGAAGATCATCATTTTTTGCAAGTTCGGCCGTCGTCGCTGTTCGACAGTGATGGTCAGCCGGGAACATGGCGATATTGTCATTTCCGCTGATGCCGTCGGTGCCGCTCTCCGGTCGGAGCTGAAGCAATTCTGTGAACTGGATATCCGGCGGATCCTGCTGTTTCGCAAACGGAAAATTTATTCTGTGGAGATCCGTTGCGCTCTGGTGAACAATGCAGACAACCGGGGATTGCCGGAACTTCATTCGTTGATCGAACCGCTGATCAAAAAACGTATGGCTGATATTTTCGGATTGACAGAGATCGACCGGATCGTGCTCAAAGTGGAGAGATCCAGAGATTACGATGATTTGGACGATGTTCCGGTTTCTCCGGAATTGCCGGATGTTTCAATGAAATGATTCTTGCATCACGTTCTCCGCGCCGCAAAGAGCTGTTGAGCCGTTGCGGTGTGGAGTTTTTCGTTTATGATTCCGGTGTCGGAGAGTTGACTCCGGAAAGCGGTATTTCTCTGGAGAAACTTCCGGAGGCCAATGCGCTGCTCAAAGCCCGGGCTGTCGCTGAAAAATTCCCCCGGGAACTGGTGCTCGGTGCGGATACGATGGTCATCTGCGATGACCGGGCATTCGGCAAACCGGAGGATATTGATGCGGCCTGCCGGATGCTGGCTGAACTTTCCGGAAAATGTCATCGTGTTGTGACCGGAGTGGCACTGCTTTCTGTTGAACGCAATATTTCTCAGGTTTGGAGCGAGGTAACCCGGGTCCGTTTCCGGGAACTTTCAGAGGAGGTTATCCGGGAGTATGTGACCAGGGTGAACACTCTGGATAAGGCCGGAGCTTATGCGATTCAGGAATACGGAGATATGTTGGTCGATTCAATCGAGGGTGAATTGGAAAATGTGGTCGGTTTGCCCCTGACCCGACTGAAAGAATTTTTGGTGCAATTTAAAGATTTGGAGAGTTCCGCAAATGGGTAAAATTTTTTTGAATCAGATCAGTGTTTGTGCTCTTATCGGCACTCTGCCGCATGAACGGCTTGCCCCGCAGCGGATCACTCTGGATATTGAGATCACAGTTCCGATGAAAAAGGCTGCTGCAAGTGATGAGCTGACCGATGCCCTGGACTATTCTGCCGTCGAAAAAGAGGTAGTTGAAGTGGTCGAAAACTCATCTTTTAAATTACTTGAAGCATTGATCAATGCTGTCGGGATGGCGGTAGTTGCCCACAAAGAGGTGATCGCCTGCCGGATCCGGATCGATAAGCCGGCAGCTTCCCGGTTCGGCAGATCGGTCGCTGTGGAAGCGGAATTCACTTCCGGAGGGATGGTTCAATGAGCCAGAGTGACGGCAAAAAACTTACTCCGATGATGTCCCAGTATCTGGAGGCAAAAAAAAGTATTCCTCCGGATGCGGTGCTGCTTTTCCGTCTCGGCGACTTTTATGAAGAATTTTTTGAAGATGCCGAAACCGTAAGTTCTGTGCTGGAACTTACTTTGACCAAACGGCAGGGAATGCCGATGTGCGGATTCCCCTATCATGCGCTGGACAACTATCTGCCGAAGCTGGTGGCCGCCGGACTCAAAGTCGCGATCGCTGAACAGGTGGAAGATCCCAAGCTGGTCACTAAAGGTATTGTCCGCCGGGAAATCACCCGGATCATTACCCCCGGTACCGTTATCGACAATTCACTGCTCAATTCGGATTCCAACAATTATCTGACTGCGGTCGCGGCAGACCGGGATGGTGTGCTTCATCTGGCGGCATTGGATGTCAGTACCGGAGAATTTTTTATTTGCACTCCCGGCAATGTGGTCAAACTCAGTTCTGAATTGCTCAAACTCGGTGCCAGAGAGTGTCTCATTTCCGGCAAACTGGCTGCCTCTCTTGCCGCCGGAACTCCGGAGTTTCCAGGGGATAATCTGAAAATAATGCTCACTGAACTGGATGATTGGCAGTTCGATTACGATGAAGCATTCAAATTTCTCTGCACTCACTTCAAAACTTCGACATTGGATGGATTCGGCTGCCGCAACCGTCCGGCAGCAGTGTCGGCAGCGGGGGCAGTGCTGCGTTATGCATCTGAAAATCTCCGGCAGGAAGCCGGTCATGTTACACTTCTGTCCTACCGTTCGCTGGATAAGTTTATGGAACTTGACCAGATCAGTTTGCGCAATCTGGAAATAAGTGCTTCGCTTTTCGGCAACAACCGTCAGGGCTCTCTGCTCGGTGTGCTGGATTTTACCATAACTCCCATGGGCGGCCGTAAACTTCGCAGTTTTCTGGTTCGTCCGCTGCGGGATCACGAAGCGATCGTCCGACGTCTGGATGCTGTTGAGAATTTTGTGCTTGACCTCATGGGACTGGCTGAATTGAGGGAATGTCTGCGGGTGATTCGGGATCTTGAACGCATCGTCGGCCGCCTCAATGTCGGGATTGCGACGCCGCGTGATCTGCAGAATCTGGGCAGTTCACTTGAAGTATTGCCCGGTATCAAAGCGTTGCTGGAATGCTTTACTGCGCCGCTTCTGGAAGAGTGCGCCGCTGATATGGCCGACTTTGGAGAACTTACTTCCGCTATTCATGCGGCTTTGGATGATGAACTCCCGGTATCGCTTTCCGATGGCGGGGTGATCCGGCGCGGTTATTCTCCGGAACTGGATGAGTTGCGGGATGCCGCCGGTGACGGTAAAAAGTGGTTGAGCCAAATCCAGCTGCGTGAAATTGAACGTACCGGTATTAAATCATTGAAAGTAAAATATAATTCAGTTTTCGGGTACTATATCGAAGTCAGCAAATCCAATCTGGATCTGATCCCGGATGATTATGTGCGCAAACAGACTCTGGTCAATGCCGAACGCTTCATCACTCCCGAACTCAAGGAGTTGGAGAGCCGCATTCTGGGAGCAGAGGAAAAGGCTCTCGCTCTGGAACAGAAGTTGTTCTCCGAACTCCGGGAACTTGCTACTGCCCGGACTGCCGATATTCAGCGCGCCGCCGATGCTCTGGCCGGAATCGATGCCATTGCTTCCTTTGCCGAATGCGCCCGCCAGCGCAACTATGTCCGTCCCCGGATCTTTGACGATGACCGTCTGATAATAAATAACGGACGCCATCCGGTGCTGGATGCTTCGCTCGGAATGGGTAAATTTGTGCCGAATAACGTTGATCTGGACGGCGATCTCAAACGGATGATGCTCATTACCGGCCCCAATATGGCCGGTAAATCGACCTATATCCGGCAGACTGCACTTATAACCGTTATGGCACAGGCCGGTTCATTCGTTCCCGCCGAAAGTGCGGAGATCGGTCTGGTTGACAAGATATTCACCCGTATCGGAGCGGCGGATGATCTTTCACGCGGACAGAGTACATTTATGGTGGAGATGGTGGAGACGGCCAATATTCTGCGCCATGCCACCAGCCGCAGTCTGGTGATTCTGGATGAGGTCGGCCGTGGTACCAGTACATTTGACGGTCTTTCCATCGCCTGGTCGGTGGCGGAGTTTCTGCATGATGAACCGCGCTGCCGTACCCAGTTCGCCACCCATTACCATGAATTGACCGAACTGGCACAGACCCGGCGTGGGATCCGCAATTTCAATGTGGCCGTAAGAGAATACGGTGACGATGTGATCTTTCTCCGGCAGATCGTGCCCGGGGCCGCAGACCGCAGTTACGGTATTCATGTCGCCCGGCTGGCAGGAATTCCCCGTCCGGTTCTGGAACGGGCAGAAACGATTCTTGAACTTTTGGAAAAAAGCGCAGAAACTCCCCGGGAAGCGATCGCAGCTCTTCCCCGGAAGATCGTTCGCAACCGGAAGTCCAAAGAGAATGCTGAAGATGATATGATTCAGCTGAAACTGCTGTAAGGTTCCGGCGGCGTCTCGGGGGCAATCCCGGCGGCAAATCATCGGGCACCAACTCGGTCGAGTACAGTCGTACACTCCCTCGTTGTTGCCTTGATTTACCCCCAATCTTACCGCACGATACATCCGCCGACAGGATCGTTGGTTGACTGGTGTATTTTTGCTGTAAGGTTCCGGCGGCGTCTCGTGGGCAATCCCGGCGGCAAATCAGAGTGGTCTTTATTGATGCACGGTAATGACTTGATCGCTGCGCAACGAGACGAAGGGCAGCTCGTGGCCGTACTCCAATCCGTAATAGACCGGGACTTTCACCTTTGAAGAAAATTCCTCCAATACAGTCATGATCTCATCGGGATTGCCGCTGGAGCTGAATTTCCCGAATACGATCCCGGCACATTTTTCAAAGGCATTGTTCAACAAAGTCGGATCGTAGCCATGTCGTTCTGTGTGC
>JAZRNP010000373.1:0-8538 GCA_045648225.1 Victivallaceae bacterium
CATCGGCGGAGGAGCTCACACCAGAGGTACTTTGCAGGGCCGTCACCGGCAGATGGATTTTATTGCCTTCAACCGTCCGGTAACAGAATTCAGTTCCCGGATACTGGATGTGCTGGCAACTCCTCAGCTCAACCGGCAGCAGCCTGGTGAACCGCCTCAGTTGAATATTATCGACATACGGGATGTTTACTGATCTGCCCGGGGCACACCCCTAAAAACCGCAGCATTGCAGGAAAGAGTATTGGTTATGAAGTATCTGGAACTGACTGTCGGAGCAGTACTGGTTTACAACTTTGTACTCTCACGTTTTCTCGGGATATGTCCGTTTCTCGGCGTATCCAAGCGATTGAGTACCGCCATGGGAATGTCCGGAGCGGTCATCTTTGTCATGACGATTGCATCATGCATCACTTCGGTGATTTCCAATTATCTGTTGAAGTTCACCATCAATGGACAAACGGTCAATCTGGAATTTCTGCGGATACTGCTCTTTATTCTGGTGATTGCCGCTCTGGTTCAGCTGCTGGAAGTGATGATGCAGAAACTCACCCCAGCACTCTATCGGGCACTTGGCATATATCTGCCGCTGATAACCACTAACTGTGCAGTGCTTGGAGCAGCAACAATCAATGCTGAAAATGCCCGCAGTGTGCTGGATTCCACCATTTTCGGAGCCTTTTCCGGAGTGGGTTTTGCTCTGGCACTTCTGCTCTTTTCCAGCATCCGGGAAAAGCTGGAACTGGCCGCTCCGCCGAAAGCATTTGAAGGTACTCCGATCGCACTGGTAACCGCCGGTATTCTGGCGATGGCATTTACCGGTTTTGCCGGACTGTGCTGAAATTCCTGATGAAAGGACGATCATGACTCTGTATGTCGCACTTGCTTTGATGGGCCTGCTGGGCGTTGTTCTCGGCGGTGTAATCGGTATTTTTGTAAAGATTTTCAAAGTGGAAAAAGATACCCGGGCCGAATTGGCTCTGGAATTGCTGCCGGGAGCAAATTGCGGCGGATGCGGACGGGCCGGATGTGCAGACTTTGCCCGGGCACTCGCCGCAGGAGAAGTCACCCCCGGTCACTGCCCGGTTTCCAGTTACGAACAGCGTTCCGCTATCGCCATCGCACTGGGAATTGATGCCGGTCTGGTTGAACTCAAACAGGCGGTCGTCACCTGCCGGGCCAATCTCGGCGCAGAAGAGATGAATTACAACGGTGTTCAGGAATGCAACGCCGCCAATCTGGTCGCCGGAGGTCCAACTACCTGCCGTTACGGCTGTCTGGGGCTGGGCAGTTGTGCAAGGATCTGCCCATTCGGAGCGATTGAGATCATCGGACGCGTAGCGGTTGTTCACCGGGAATTGTGCACCGGATGCGGCAAATGTACTGAAGTTTGCCCGCGCAATGTGATCAAAATGGTTCCTGCGGATGCGGATGTCCATGTATATTGCAACTCCCCGGAAAAGGGAGTGGTGAAACGGGAATATTGCAAAGCTGCCTGCATCGGCTGCCGGAAATGTGCCAAAGCGTTTCCGGACAAATTCAAATTTGAGGGTTTCCTT
This sequence comes from Victivallaceae bacterium, assembly GCA_045648225.1. Classification (GTDB taxonomy): domain Bacteria; phylum Verrucomicrobiota; class Lentisphaeria; order Victivallales; family Victivallaceae; genus UBA1784. The sequence continues at coordinate 1,557 of JAZRNP010000373.1, forward strand.
GCCCGGATCGACTATGATAATCCGAAAGCGTTGACTGCTGAAGATATCAAAAAATGCGATTGTCCGGTTGATGGTATCATGAAAGAAAATGATCGTTATCAAACCGCCCAAAATGCGGTTGGCCAAGGAGGAAAATGAAAAGTTCACGCAACGTAATGACCTTTTCCGGAGGAATCCATCCTTGCGGAGATGGTAAAAATCTCACCTGTTTCAATGCGGTTCAAACGGTTCCGATTCTGGAAAAATATCAGATCATTCTCGCCCAAAACGCCGGAAATCCTCCGGTGCCGGTAGTAAAAAAAGGCGATGAAGTCAAAAAATATCAGTTGATTGCCAGAGCCGATGGATTCGTGTCCGCCAATTTGCACTCTCCGACCAGCGGAATTGTCTCCGATATCCGGGAAATTCAGGGTACCATGGGCGTTCCAACGATGGCGATCGAGATCTCTGCTGACGGCAAAGACGAGGGTGAACCGCCGCTTGAGATCATCAGCGATTGGGAAAATGCTGATCCGGAACTGCTGAAACAGCGGGTGATCGATGCCGGTCTGGTCGGAATGGGCGGAGCATCGTTCCCGATGCACGTCAAGCTTTCTCCGCCTCCCGAAAAAAAGGTGGATACACTTATTCTCAACGGTGCAGAATGTGAACCTTATCTCACCGCAGACCACCGGCTGATGCTGGAATTTCCGGAAAAGGTTGTCCGGGGTGCTGCCATCCTCGGACGCATCCTCGGAATATCCGAAGTCGTCATCGGCGTGGAAATCAATAAACTCAATGCTATTGAAACATTGGAAAAATTTACGGAACAATATGGCGTAAAAGTTGCGACTTTGCGGGTACGTTATCCTCAGGGATCGGAAAAACAACTGATAAATGCCATCACCGGACGGACGGTGAAATCCGGTACACTGCCGATGGATTCCGGATGCGTGGTGCAGAATGTCGCTTCGGCCGCTGCACTGGATGATGCCGTGACCAGGGGTATCCCGCTGATCGACCGCATCGTTACTGTCACCGGTAAAGTCGTCGCCAAACCGGGAAATTTCCGGTTGAAAATCGGAACCCCGGCCATGGAAGCCATCCGCTTTGCAGGCGGAGTCACTGCAGAACCGGGCAAACTGATTTTCGGCGGTCCGATGATGGGTTTCGCTCAACGTTCATTTCAAGTGCCGGTCGGAAAAAACACCTCCGGTATTCTGCTGATACCGCAGGAGCAGTCGTTCAACTTTGAAAGCAGCGGTTGTATCCGGTGCGGCCGGTGCGTTCAAGGATGCCCGATGCATCTGGTTCCCTGCCTGCTCTCTACGGCAATTGAAGCCGGCCGGATCGATCTCGCAGCAGAAAATCATGTTATGGATTGCATGGAATGCGGTTCCTGCGCCTATGTCTGTCCGGATCACCGGCCGCTGGTGCAGAATGTCCGCCGGGCAAAAGCAGAATTGCGCCGCCAGATGAATGCCAACAAAAGGAACTGACCTGTTATGGATGAAATTGTAAAAGAGCCGGCAGCAAATGTTAAATTGCCGACCGGGGAAAAATTGGTGTTGAGTTCATCGCCTCACTTGAGCAACGGTTCATCGTTGCGCAAGATCATGGGAGGAGTGCTGCTGGCATTGCTGCCGCAGATAATTGCTTCGACCTGGCTGTTCGGATTCCGGGCACTTTTCATTATCGCCTATACGGCATTTTGCTGTGTGGCTGCAGAAGCAATATGGTGCAAGCTCGCTGACAAAGATATCTGGCGCAACATTTCAGATTGTTCAGCGATCGTCACCGGAGTATTGCTGGCGATGTGTCTGCCGGTTTCTGTTCCGCTGTATGTGCCGCCGATCGGAGCGATCCTGGCGATCTGGCTGGCAAAGCAAATCTACGGCGGTATCGGCAACAACCCTTTCAATCCGGCATTGGTCGCCCGGGTCGGATTGCTGATCGCTCTTCCGGCGGCGATGACCCTGTGGACACCTTCCCGGGGCATGAAATCTGCAGACTATCCGCAAATCGAACGCTTTTACACCGCCGAAGCAGTGGAAAAAATCAACAGTGGGTCTGCCGATTTGGACGGCGTCAGCTGTGCTACACCGCTGGGAATAGTCGGAACCACACCGAAAATCTGTGACCGTTCATTTCAGGCAAAAGAGAACTTCTCCGAAATATCCGACTGGCAGCTGCTGATGCGCTATTTCTGGGGTGACCGGGCCGGATGCCTTGGCGAAACCTGTGTGCCGGCACTGCTGCTGGGATTTGCGATTCTGGTGGCTCTCAATCTGATAAACTGGTGCGTACCGTTGATGTTCGTCGGAACGGTAGCTCTTTTGACCGGCATTATCAACATTTTACTGCCGGGAGTAACACCGATGGCACTGTTCCATATTTTCAACGGCGGTTTGTTGCTGGGAGCGATTTTCATGGCGACAGACATGGTGACCAGTCCCATTACCGGCAGAGGATGTTTTTTCTTTGCGATCGGCTGCGGAGTACTGACTACGGTGATCCGGGTCTGGGGCAACTATCCGGAGGGAGTGAGTTTCGCCATCCTGTTTATGAATGCCTTAGTACCGCTGATCGACCGCTGGTTCAGTAAACGTCCTTTCGGATATGTGCCCAAACGTTGAAAGGAGTACAGATCATGAATTTACGCAACAGTGAAAATGTCTGGGTACTGGCCGGATTTCTCGGAATTACCGGAATTCTGGCGGCAGTGATCCTCGCTTCCGTTTCCCGGCTGACCGCTGAACCGGTACGGAAAGCAAAGCTCAACAGTGAACTGCAAATGCTTAAAGCCCTCGAACTTCCCGATTTTGACAACGATATGACCGCAGACCGTTTTACCGTCAACCATGTCCAATACATGGCTGCACGCAAAGATGGCAGGATCGTCGGTTTTGCTGCGGAAAGTTCCAGCAAATCCGGGTACAGCGGACTGCTTCGGGCCTTGACCGGTTTTGATGCAAAAGGAAATATTCTGGCGGTACAAATCATTGAACACAAAGAAACTCCGGGACTGGGTGCCGCTGTCTGCGAAAGAAAGTTCCAGAAAACCATATTCAACCTCTTTGAGGCTGAACCGGCAGGATTGCCGCCCAACGCAATTCTGGATCAGTTCAAAAATAAAAATTATAAAACCGGCGGAAATTGGAAAATTTCCAAGGACGGTGGAGAATTCTCTTACCGTACCGGAGCCACGGTCACCAGCCGGGCCGTCACCGAAATGGTGAATTCAGCCGCCGCCAATCTCGGAACAGCGATGAAATATTTCGCCAACGGAGGCAGCAAATGAAAAATTCTTTATGGCGTGATTTTGTCAAAGGTATATGGACGGAAAATCCGGTGCTGGTTCTGCTTTTGGGAACCTGCCCGACTCTGGCGGTCACCAGCAGTGCCTCCAATGGACTCGGAATGGGACTTGCCACCACCTGCGTACTTATCGGCAGCAACGCAGTTATCAGTATTATTGCCGGAATCACCCCGCAGAAAATCCGGATCCCGGTCTATATCGTGGTCATCGCCACCTTTGTTACAGTGGTTCACCTTTTGATGCAGGCCTATGCTCCTCCGGCACTTTGCCAATCTCTGGGCATATTCATCCCGTTGATCGTGGTCAACTGCATCGTATTGGGGCGGGCGGAAGCATTTGCCGCCTCCAATAAAATCTGGCGTTCCATGCTTGATGGAGCCGGAATGGGTTTGGGTTTTGCCCTGACCTTGACCATGCTTGGTGCGATCCGGGAATTTTTGAGCAGCGGTTCCGTATTTGAAATCAAAATCATTACGGCATGGACGACCGACTTCCTGCTGCCGGCAGCAGCACCGGGAGCATTTATCATTGTCGGATGCATATTGGCATTCAAGAATTTCTGCAGTCAAAGAGCGGCGGTCAAACAGGGTAAACTTTACGTTCCCCCCCGCGGATTGGACTGCCGCCGTTGTCGAATTTGTAAATAATTGCTTTTTTGAAAAAGCGGACGGGCCCGGGTGCTCGTGTACGCGAACTGGAACTGCGCTGATCTGTCGGGTTGAACGCCCGACCGGTAGTTGTGCTGCTGCAAACACCGCCCCCCCTTTGGCAGTGCTGATTGGTTTTATCAACATCACCCGGATTTGAGAACAACTATTGTTTAATTACTGAAATTTTGCTTCATCAATATAATTGGTTTTCAGCAGAAATTCCAGCCAGTAACTTGTTTCGTTGGCTTCTTTGAGAGCAATTTCTTCGTGTATGTTTGCTCCGATACTGGTTCCGGCTCTGCCGATTTGATTGGGAACAATCGTTTCGTGCTGACTTTTTAAAGCTCTTACCGGATTGATAATCTACAGTGTGCGTAATTTGCTTTCTGCCATAATATTAAACTCCTTTATTGTGGAAATAATATAGCATCACAAATAAAAAAATCAAAGCGGCTTGCCGCTGTTTAAGCACCGCAGGTGCGCTTTAATCAACCACGATCTCCTGCCGGGTTTTGCCGATGTATGGAGATACACACCCGGCAAGAAAGCTCGTGATACAAACGGCGCACAGTAATTTGACGATCCGGCAATTTTTCATGATTTTACACTGTGTTTTTTCAGACTTTGTTTTATCAAATTTTCAATATCTTCCGGATATTCATCTGATGCATTGATAACGTTGATGTTTTTTATTTTATCTCCTGCCGGAGATACGATATTCACAATATAAAACTCTTTTTGGTTCTGTATGGTTATGGACATCCAATAATAGCAGCTTTTATCATATTTTATTAAAGCCACCTCTGCACTTCGCATCTGAGAACCAAAATCAGAACGGCTCAATGCATTCCGGACAAAAGCAAAAGTTCCGTCATTACGGTCAATGATATTGAATTTTCCGTACAAACATGACTTGTTATTTTCATCTGCTGAATCACTTATATTTATTTTATAGTTATAACCATCAGATTTCTCAACCGACAGATTACAGCTGAATTTATCGTACTTGCCGCACATGAGACAGTTGCTGATATCATCAATAAATATATACGATTGATGTTTCCGGATCGACTCCTTGTTTTCGGCTGATACAAGTATAAAGATCACGGTAAGCAGTATTACCGCCGGCGTTACAGCAAATAATATTTTCAAATGTTTCATTTGTTATCTCCTGTGTTGCGCCACGGATAAAACAGTTCCCGTTTGCCGTCGCTCCAAATACGGTGACGCAAATCTCCGGCGTGGACCCGGCAGGCATCTTCAAGAATGATAAAAGGTTTACCGGTCAAACTTTTTCCTTTGCCGTAATAATTTACCGGATGCGTGATTTTTCCTATTTGCGCAGTATCGGGTATATCGGTTGTTTCGGGAAAAGCGTTATTGTTCTCTCCTGCATAGAGTTCAAGTGCGACATATGTCATGCGAAGTTTGGCATTGCAACGGAGGCGTCTCGAATGTTCTACCGGGCGGCAAAGGCAGGGCATGGTGATCATCGCCGCAACAAAAAGCAGAATAAACAATAAAAGATATTCATACCACTTTTGTAATTTTCCATTTAATTTCCATGCCCAGATGATGGTACCAATGACAATAATAAGACTTCCAAGTGAAGCATAAATGGAATTGTGATGACCATTCAAAGCGAGAAATTCTTCCACCGGGAAATAGATATTTTCCGGCAAACGTCCATCCAGTTTCTGCCACAATGGATAAACCGGACTGAACCAGACCAGGTTCCACACCACAAACAGTAAAAATCCGGTGATCAAAACAATACCAGCCTGTTTTTTCTTCGATTTCTCTGCTTTATCCATAAATTCACTCCTTCGTTGTCAGGGCAGATTTATTGATCTTTAATATTGTGTTTCTGCATGAAACGTTTCAAATTGCTTTTGGCAATATCGACAGCTTCTTTGGTTTCCCATCCGATGGAAAAGGCAGCTTTGATCAGAGACAAGATTTTTTTATATCTTCTATATTGTTCCATTACAAGTTTTTTGCGCATTGGTTCGGGAAGATTTTGGGCATACAGCATAACTTCCATTATGCGGATTTCCAACTCCAACATCTGCAGCGAAGTAATTTGTCCAGCGTAGAATTTCCGTTGATATTTATCCCAAAGCTCAACGACATTGCCACGGATCATTTCCGGATAAGTCAGATATTTGCATTTGGTTTTCGGGGGGATTGGCGGAAATTTTTTGGCAAATTGCCAATAATCAGGAACATTTAGCTTTTTCAAAAATTTTTGCATAACCAGATCTTCATAACTCATACAGCCGGCATATTTTTTTAATATATGCTCCGGCACTTGCAATTCCAGACCAGTTTCTCCACAAAATTGCTCAAGCGTTTTACCGTCAGCAAGTGAAGTCGTTTTCCATGTCATCAAAACAACTTTCCTGCCCGGAAACAAAATCTTGCTTGGCATAAGCTCATTTTTTATTGAAACATTTGTGACTCGCGGGAATTCCCATTTTATATTGGAAGAACAAAAAGCAGTCTTCCCGGGAGAATCTTTCCACTCAAAAGAAATGGTTTTCTGCAAAGGGATTTCAGCTCTTTTTACGGTGTTTCCATAGCGTAAGATCAAAAAAAGTTTGCTTTCCTGAACCGGAAATCCCGGAGAATAGTTCAAATGATGGTGCAATTTCCCCGGAGAACTCGTAATTACACAATCAATAAATGGCTGCACTTTCTCTGCACCATAAACCGCACTCGAGAACAGACATAACAAGATCAGGCAAAAACTTTTTTTCATAAACTCGCTCTTTCATTTTACTGATTTTTGAATAATATATTCCGGTTTAATTCTGCCAAGTTTGATCTTGCGGAATCGATCTTTCAATCGGAACTCTTTATAAATCCATTTGTCACCTTTGATCTGATGCAATATTGTTCCATCCAGGTTTACTTTGTAAGTGGTGACTGCCGGAACCTTTTCTCTAACCTCTTTCCAGGAACCGGTTTCAAACCAGATATCTGTTTCTGCATCGTGCCGGATGGTAAACAGCTCCACATATGAATTGGTATT
>JAZRNP010000374.1:0-23932 GCA_045648225.1 Victivallaceae bacterium
CGGTACTGACGGAGTTGATCCCATCACTGCCGCCAATGCGGCGGCGGCCGCTGGTACGTTCATCTTTGCTGGGAAATTCGCAGCTTTCGCCGACCAGAATCAGACCTTTGGCTTTGGGACTCATCCGGAACACTTCGCCAAAGTTTTTATCAAAAAATGCTTCGGCATCCGCATCGTCCGGATGTTTGAATCCGGAGAGATAACTGTAAAAATAGACCCCCAATCCGAATTTTTCACAACGTTCAATGAGATTATTGAAATCCATGAAACCATGCGTCGTGCAATTGGGAGATTTCACGAACAGCAGCACCGTATCAAAACCGGCGTGAGCGATCGCATTCAAATGGGTATCCGGAAATTGATCCAGCCCCCAGCCGGAATGCACCATCCGGGGAGAAAACATCGGCTCATACCACTTGGAAAACTTTTCCAGAAATGGAGCCTGACGCAGATTCATCCGGTCTTCAATGAGATAACATCCCTGTGCGACCCCGGCCGGATCGCTGCCGGTGATACGGATTTGTTCAGAGCTTACTTCGATGTAAAATGAACGCGGTTTTTTACCGGAATCCGAATCGATTTCCAATACGATTTTTTTACCGGAAGCATCATTTTGCAAAGGCAGATGCAAATTCATACTCACCCGGAAATAGTCCTGCAGATCAACGGCAGCATACTCACAGAGCGAACTGCGATTTGCGCCAATCACAATGTTCCAGGAATTATCGATGACCGTCTCGTTTACCGATGGTTCTGCCATCGGATCACGACGGTTCCTTTTATGCACCTCATCCAGCTCATGCCGGAAAGCATAGGCTCGTTCTTTATCAGTCATTGTAAAACGCTTTTCTGTAAATGAAAATCATTTTGAAATAAATTGCAGGAAATGTGCCTTTTACAGGACACATTCCCAGAGATATCCTGCCCGCAATTCGGTATCGGTTTCACCGGCAAAAATACGATTGTCACCGGCGAAACAGATATCGTGTCCGATATAAAGATCATCTTCACCATCGGAGATCAGGCCGAAATCTTCAAAATTGCGTTTTTCGCGGTCATAAGCGAACAAATGGCATCTGCCGTAGAATCCGGAAATACCGTAAATGCGGCCATCGGGACCGATTTCCAGAGCCGGCATTCTCCGTTCGGCAGTGGGACGGCCGAGGTATTCGACTTTGGCATCATCAGGGTTGATACGCAGCAAATCACCGGTGGCGCAGCCGACATAAAGATATCCGTCACCGCCGTTGAGCATCATATCAATAGGACCGGCACCGGGATACATCAGATCGGCACCCTGTCCGGGGATCAGTGAATGATCAAAATACTGCACGCTGTTGGTATCCGGATCATAGCGGAAAAGATTATGAGTCCGGGTATTCCAGGTGGACCAGACACCGCCGCGGTCATCCAGAGCCATGATGTGCGGCGCACTGCCCATATACTGACGGAAACGGTTTTTCCGGGTCTTGATATCAAAGGCAAAGAATTCAAACACCGGATAGGTGACGCCGTAGATCAAACCGCGCTCTTCATCGACGGTGATCGTCTGGATATAATCATTGGGGACCGGAGTACCGAGAAAATCGTACTTGCCGGTTTCAAAATCATAACAGAATATCCGGCCGCCGGCCGCTTCCTGACGCTGATCCTCCCGATGGAGACAGGCGGTTGCGCCGTAGGCTCTGCCTTTGCTGTCCAACTGAAGCGAGCGGTGAATCTTGATCTCGAATTTTTCCGCTTCCTGACGGTATTTCAAATCGGTGAATGTTCCGTCCGCCGGATTGAATTCATACATCAGATCGTTGTTGAATGCGGTCATACCGCAGACGACCGTTTTGCGCTGGGGGTGATAAGCCAGACTGGTGAATGAGATCAGATTATTTTTCCAATCCTCGTTGGAGGTGAAATCACGGTATCCCATGGTACGCAAAGGCCGGGAAACCGGATGACCGAGCTTACGCATTACGTGCTTGATTACTTTCATTTTCAAATCTCCTTTATTAAAATTTTATTTATTTCACAAAAAGGTTGTACTGTCCGAGATAGGCTGGATAAAGAGCAAACGGCTGAACCTGGTCCGTCGCCTTTATAAAAGAGATGAACTGCTTGCGCAAAGCTTCGTATCCGATCGAATCATTATTCTTTTTGGCGAGATAAAGTTTACGGTTCAACTCTCCGCCATCGACACCGATGTTGATAAAATCAATGCGTTCCAATACCGCCGGATCATTGGCAGCTTTGGCCCTGGCTTTGGCCAACTGCGAACGCAGGGAAGCGATGACTTTTTCATCGAAGAAATCCAAATATTCGCCATCGACCTGGGCCGCGGCATTGGTGGTCTTTTCAATGATGGAGAAAAACTCACGGATTTCAGCGGCCGCCGGTCCGAAACCGGATTTGCAGAAATCATCTGCCACATCATCGAAACTGAGCCGGTCGGGATTCCAGATAGCTTTGACCAGAGCATAGTAGGTGAGCGTTTTGAATGCCCAGTGGTGTTCAAAGCAGTCGATATCAGTACCGCTGAGCATATTCTTTTTGAAAACCTGAATATCTTCAAACAATTTGCGGGCATAATCCTGCGGAGCAAGCACAGTATTGAATCCCCACATTGCGTTGGTACGCCAATAATATTCGCAGGGGAAACCGGCAAATTTTTTCATATCCCGGAGGTGACTCTGCCGGAGTGATTCCCGGGTATAACTCATATTGGCCAGAAGTATCAGCAATGACGGATGCGGCTTCACTTTTACCGGGGCAGCATTGTAATGACTGTATATGTACATATAGACCTTTACATCCGGATGCTTTTTGGTAACGATCTCGGCAACCGCATTGGAGAAGTGCAGCACCCGGTCGCTCAATGAGACATATTTGACCTTTTGAGTGGTCATTCCCTGCAGGAACGGGATCCATTCCGTAACCGCATTGACCGGATCAAGTTCACGGCACTTGCGGCACATACAGAAAGTGGTTCCGCCTCCATCGCACAGCGGGATGGAAACAACTTTGGTTCCCGGAGCCGCTTCAATCGCCCGGATGCAGTCGGCAGCGAGCTGCCTGATCATATTCTGATTGCTGTGGCAAAGACGGTAACGGGCGGGTGAAGAGTCCTGAGAACGGCTGCCGTTGCTCTGCAACGCAAAATATTCGGGGTGGCTCTTGCCGAAACGATGATAGAAGTTCCCTTTGGAGGAGTGGCTGAGTCCGATCGCCCATTTGCGCCCGCGTTCCCGATTGGGGATAATGCCGTGCCAACCGAAATAGTCAGATAATCCGGGGATGGTGGTATCCAGATACTTTTGGAGATCGACTCCGCACTTTGCCGAATTCTGAGCCGCCCGGGGATAATATGTTCTGCGGAAACGGATCGCCCGAACGGAGATTTTCGGAGTGATATTGACATTCAGCATCGGAGCATACAGGGTTGGAGTTTTGGGGATAATGGTTCCGGATTTGCCCGGCCACAGTTTACGGCAGCCGAATTTTTCCAGCAGATAATGCAGAGCCAGACCGGCTCCCATATCCTTGCCGCCGACAAATATCCGGTTCCCGGCAGTCTCAACGATCATCGAATCAACCCCGGCATTTTTCAAATTTTTACCGACCAGATGAGCATTGGTTTCGTCAAAAAGCACGATCGCATTGCCTTTGGCCGGAACCTTGCGGACAGTTTTGAATTCCGCGCCGGTGATCTCTTTCAACATGGCGGTCAATTCTTTGGCAAGTTTATCCGAACTCTTACCGGGAGCAACGATGACCGCTCCGGCAACACCGTTTTTACTCAGGATGAACGCATTTTTGACCGGCTGAACTTTCTGATAAACAACCGTTTTCGGGAATGTGTCAGGATATTTCAAATCGCCGGGTTTACCGAGAGGGATCAATCCCCACTGGGATTTTTCCGGGAACTCCTTCCGCAACGCCAGACGCTCGGAAGTCTTAAAGAGAGCGACAAAGAGTTTCTGCAGATCGCTGGCAGCTTTGCCCCGTTCATTCAGGATGAATATACCGAAATCATCCGGATCACCAAGAATCTCATTGCGATTGGGAACCAGCCGGAAAGGATTGGTCGCCAGCCAGTAAATCGCACCTTTACCGACTTTATTGACGGTAAACGCCGGAATATTGCCTTTAACAGTATTGAATTCACCGAGAACCGTCGCCGTGGAAACTCCGGCAGCATGGCAATCCACCCGATGCGCCCATTTTTCACTGGCAGCAGTCAATCCGGCGTTGCTTTTCAAGCGTTTCCCCTCTGCGGTAAAAACGAACTCTTTCACATCACGGTTGGAGACAGACAAAAAAGAGGAAAATCCGAAAAGTTTTCCGATTTCACCGAGCTTGCGCTTTTTACCGGCAAGTTGAAACGGGATCTCGCCGGAAGTAATGATCACACCACCGTTTTCCAGATAGGTACGGACAGTTTTCAATACCGCCGGATCGTACCAGTCATTTTTCTTTTTATCGTATTTAAGAGTCTCTCCGATATAGACCAGAGCATATTTTTTGAACTCATCAGCTTCAATACGGCGGTTGTAGATATAGTCGATGTCAGAGTTTTTAAGTGCCAGAGAAACCCGGGCTCCGTCACCACCGGTGATCGCAGCCGGATACTTGGCCGGGATGCGCTTCACATCGGGGACCCGATTCAAAATCGTCAGGATGACATTGGCCAGATTGTCCGCACTTTTTCCCTGAGCGGTCAAAGTCCACTGTCCCTTGCTGGAGTAATAGCCCAACTGAAGCTCGCCATTTCCGGCGACCCGGTGCAAGGTGGGAGCGAGGAAATAAACCTTTCCTTTGCCGAAATTATTTTCAGTTGCGGCGGTGAAGGTTTTTCCCTTGATATCATAGATCATCAGCTCTCTGGCTCCGTCCAGCTGAACTGCCGCCAGCGAAGCCTGACGCATCCAGCCGCGCTCTTTGTCCCCTTTGCCGACGGCAGGAACCGTCACTCTGGCAAACGATGCAGGATCCTGCGGAATCACCGTGAAGCCTTTGAATCCGAAAAACTTGCGGTATTGCGCATCGAGAGTTTCTTTTTTACCGGTAAGCTGAAATGCCGTATCTCCGGAAAACATGATCGTGCCGCCTTGAGAAACAAATTTTTTGATCTGTTCAAAATCGGCCTTGTTCCAGGGTTCCAGAGCGATACTCTGCACACTCTCACCGATGTAAACGGCAGAATAGCCGGAATAACTTTTGACCGCAGGCCAATCGCGGATGATTTCGGCAACAATATTGCCGCCGGTGAGAGTTTTTCTGACCTTCCAGGTGTCAGAACCGTGACCGAGCAGCAATATGGAACGCTGTTCGCCTCCAGACACAAACCAGCAACAGCACAACAAAGCAAAAATTGCGAGAATTCTTTTCATAATACAACTCAAATATCTGTCATGGTTATCTTTAACGGCGAAGAGGAAATACGGTATTTCCCTTTGATATCGTTGATCGGATCAGTCGTCACATCACCAGCGAGCTGCAAAAAGTTGGCCGCCCGGTTGTGACGGGGATGCACACCGCGGTAGATCGAACTGCTCTGGGTTTCCCGATCCACAAATGCCCCCTGCCCGCTATAGCTGCTCCAGTGGGAATCCATGAGAAGCGGACGGAGCTTGAAGCCTTCCGGCACGGTGTACCATGCGGAATAGGTATTGAATTGATGAAGCTTGAAATAGCTCAAAATATTGTTGATCGACCCGTAAGTTCCCGCAAAACGGTTGCTGTAATTGATATCGAAAAAGTAGGGAGCGGCCCCGGGACAAATCCAGACATCCGGACTGGGAAGATACTTGTTGGTCGAATAAAAGTGAGAAAGCCACCAGATAGTGTATTTTTTGCCTTCAGCATCTACGCAGTTGTTGTTGTTCGGCGGCACCCAACCATCATTTTCATCAGCGTAGTTGTGAATGACTGTGTAACACTGCCGCAAATTGTTGACACACTGCGTTGAAACCGCTCGTTTCCGGGCCTGTCCGAGAGCCGGAAGCAGCATCGCCGCCAGAATAGCGATGATGGCAATCACAACCAGCAATTCAATAAGAGTAAAACCGACCGGATTCACTCTCCTTGTCTTTTCCGATGTACGTTCAAAACTCTTTCTCATTTTATACCTCCTGGATTTCAAGGTTTTCAAAATTTATGCAATAATAAATGTCATTTTTTGAATATCAACGTGACCAGAGTATCCAATTGGGAAATCCGGATGACACCGTTTTCGACGCTGTACTTCACCTCCGGTTCATCCGGAGAGATCACACGCTCCAAAGCACCGGAGATATCGGAGACGGTCACTTCCAGATCCTGAAGCGGATTTTCATTGCCCGGATTCAGAATGTGGACAACTTCACGACCGTCAGCGGTAATCGCCCGTTCAACGAGCAGTTTGGGATGATTCAGCTTCACCGAGCGGGGGAGCAAATCAACCAGCTGCTTCTGAAATTCTGCTGCAGATTCCGGAGTATCCTTGGGCAGCGGAATGAGCGTGGCATCTTTGAACGGCCAGTTTTGCCGTTCTTCGCCGTTATCCCGGTAAACGCCGGGATTGCCCAGACAGATAAATTCAGCACCGTTTTTCCGGAGCTCGGTCAACTGTTCGACCTCCTTGTCCGAAAGATATTCGGCATCCGGCAGCACCAGCACCCCTTTGAACGGCTCTTTTATATCCGACGGACGCACGATGGTATAAACAATGCCGCTGTCGGCAATCGCATCTGCAGTGAGGAAAAATGTTTTATCGTAAGCGTTGCCCTTGGCCAGACGGGTATCCGGCAGATAAAGCACCCGGATATCCGGTTTGGTGCAGCTGTCGCTGTAGATCTCATTATGCTCTTTGAAGTAATTGAAACTGTTTTTGATGGTGGAATGCTGCATCTCATTATCCAGAATCATCTCCGAACCGTTTTTAACCGACCGGGCCGCCCAGTTGGTTCCGGCGATAGAACCGAAAACCACCCCTTCAAAGATAACCCGTTTGATCGCTGCCGGAGTAGTCGGCGGCACGCCGAAGGTCATCCACATGGTGTTGAAAGCCTTTTTGCCAGCCATATTTGCCCACTTGTAGCCAAGGACGACATGCTTGTTGGTTCCGTCGGCCCGCCGGTCGATAAAGCGATCGGGAGTTTCGATAAACACATAATCGGAATGGAGATCGGTTCCGATTTCATAGCCGATCCGGTCGACCGAAGCATTGGTATCCACAAATCCGCTGTTGATGAGAACTTTGGGAGGATTATCCGGGCGCAGAGTTTTGATGTACTGAAAAATTCCTCCGAAAACTTTTTCATAAAGTGAACGGTAATAGCGGATCGCCATCAGCGAAACTGCATCAGTTCCCCGTTTCAACGGGATGACCGGCAATCTCACATATTTGAATGAAGGCAGACCGACGGATTGGGGATCGGGAATATTATCTTCCAGAAATTTGCGGAATCCGGCAAGGCATCTGTCACAGAAACAGGGCGTCGCCACCGCATTGTCCAGATGGAATCCGTCGAGTCCGATGTGTTCAATGCCGTACTTCAAAACTTTCGGGAAATACTCCTTGTAATAATCCGAATTCAAACAGAGATATTCCCGGTAACTGTCGGATTTTTCACCGCTGCGCCGGATGTTGCGCATGGAATCAAGCTCCGGATATTCGCACCGGATGGATTCATCGAAAACACTGTTTATAGTGGCGTATCCCAGGACTTTGATACCGTATTTATGAGCGATTTTGACGATTTTTGCAGTATTTTCCATCTCCGGCCGTTCAAATTCCAATCCCATCGCTTTGTAAAAATGGGTGTAGATAGTATTTACCCCCATATCAGCCAGACGGGCAATCGCCTCTTCAGTATGGAGCCGGTCATACCAGGCATCGATCCACTCACCATTGCCGAACAACGTGTTTCGATTACCGTTTCTCCGCTTGTAAAATGCCCGCGGTTCGTGTCCCCAGAACGCCCATAAAATCGGTTTATCCATCATTACTGAATCTCCTTATATATAAATTAAGTTCAATCTATTTTACAAACTGATTCCCGCCTGATAAGTTCAGCGTGAGTATGGTATACTTTGTATTTATCCGGCTGCATCGGCATGGTTTCATTGCGGAGCAGAGTCACCAGCAAATGCCCGACCTCAAGGAGCGATTCGCCCATGGTGGTCAAGGGAAACGGCTGCATACGGGAGATTTCAAAATCTCCGATACCGATAACGGAAATATCTTCCGGGAAACGCATATTATGCCGGAGCGCATAGGCCTGAACTTTAGCGGCGATCGTATCCGAAAGCGCAACCAGTGCCGTCGGACGCTGATCACGTGGCAACTCCAGGCACAACTTTATTGACTGTTCAATATCGTCTGAGCAATGTACCAATTGCGGATCGACCGGCAAACCGCACTCTTTCATTCCGAGGATAAATCCGGCATGACGGTCGCTTACATAGTGGGACAAATGCGGCACGCAGAGCAATCCGATCCGGCGGTGACCCATTTCGACAAGGTGGTGAACCATTTGAGCAGTCATTTCGACATTGTCCACATTGACCGCAGGAAAGTTGCGATGTCCCCGCTCATAGGCATAGACCAGATTGATGGAAAATTTTTCCGCAAGTTCAGCGGCATATTCCCGCACCTGATGATTTACGCTCAGCATAATGACCTGATCGATCAGATTTTCATTGATCTGCCGGAAAGCAGCTTCCAGATCTGAATCGGAAAAAACTTTGACACTCAATCCCTGCCGGGAAGCTTCCAGCATGATCCCCGCCATGATCTGACAGAAAGAGGTGATACTCTGATATTTGGCAAAATTCAAAATAACAGCGATGGCATTGACTTTGCCGATCCGGATCGCCGCCGCCAATTGATTGCGATGGTAACCCATTTTTTCAGCGGTTTCCAGTATGCGGCGGCGGGTTTTTTCGCTGACTTCACTGCTGCGCGGATGGTTGCGCAAAACCCAGGAGACGCAGCAGGTTGAAACACCCGCCTCTTTGGATATCTCATAGATTGTGACTTTTTTGCGCATAAGAACCTAAAAAACTACCTAATCGATTATGTATAATTAATATACTCCTGCTCTCTTTAAAAGTCAAATCAGAAAAATAAAAAAAGGCAAATATCAATTGGTGATATCAGCCGTTTTTCTAAAGCTTATTTGCCAAGTTCCGCAGCGATACGGCGGCGCAAATCATTCCATTCTTTAACCGTATCGATGGCAAATACCGCACTGCCGTCGGCGGTATTGAATACGGGAAACTTCCCGACGAGCCATTTTGGAAGCTCTTTTCCCTGTTTTTTCAGGTGTTCAGAGTAGAGCTTGAGATAGTCATAATCATCAAGTCCGTCTGCAACCAACAGCTGACGCCACGAATCGTAGATTTTTTTACCGTCTTCGGAAACATACATCCACATATGAGTCGGATAGGTATTGTAGAAATAACCATCTTTGAATTTGCAATGCTCAATGCAGTTGATCTCACTGTAAAGATATCCGGCGATGTTGTACTTCCACGCCAAAAGATAATATCCCCTCAGATCGGATGCCGGGAGCCGGAAATCCCGGACGCCACCGGAATTATAGAGCCAGACCCGCTTTTTTTCCATCCCGGGAGCAGTACGCATTTTGGCAATTGCACCGGCAGAAACGAGCCAGATATCGATATATTTGTCCAATTCCGGTTTGAACTTGTCAATAAATATTCCGATGGGGATCTCCGGGCCGTATTTACGAATGACACCGGCAGCATAAATAATATCGTTCCATCTGGAATAGGGTTCATCCCAGATGATGAACAAGGTATTATCGACAAACTTCTGTTCCCGGTGATGCTGCACGGCTTCGCGGACAAACTGTTCCCAAACCGATTTGAATTCCGGATCATTGGTATCTTTGTACTGTTTTTTGAGAATACCGTTCCAACGGATGAAACGGTCATGGCTGCCGAGCTGAAACGGAGTGAACTGACTGATTCCGAAACGGCGGTTGAACTCTTTTTTGACCTTGTCGTAATTGCTCCAGTCGATGTTGAGTTTACCATTGGTCAGAGTTATTTTGGGTTCCACGCCGAGCAGACGGACACCGTAACGCATCCGGGCGGCCTGGTCGTGCATGGAGCGGAAAACCGTTTTCACAACGTTGGGGTCCCGGAACTTTTTGGTGATATGGCTCTGCTTGATCGCAAAAGCGGTTGCAAATGCGGATTTTTCGGGAAGATTGAAGTTGAAAACCTCCAGCTCTACCGGAATAACAGAGAGCTTTTTGCCATCCATCGTCATGGTGACCGAACCTTTGTAAACACCGGGAAGTGCATCCTGCGGCACTTTAACCGAAAGCACTGCGAACTGACGTTTCACCTTGCGACCGGGGAACTCCGGCAGGAGGACATCGGTAAAGCGGTCATTGCGATCGTTGATGACAAAATCAGCATACTTGAGTGATACCGCACTTCCGGGCAGAGTTTTGCCGGAACTGTGGACAAATTCACCGGGAACCAGCGACAGCGAAGAAAATGGCTGCTTGCGTTCAACCGCAAAAAAAAGGTTTTCCCCCTCCCCCCGGGCAGCCTGCATCTGGAATGCCGCCACCGGCGGGGCAAATCCGGGAGCGGCCTCACTTTCCTGAAAACGTTCAGCCTGACAATCCCAGACCGAAACTCCCGGAGTAGTATTTTTCAACGGAATTCCCAACGCTTTTTTGGCCCGGACCTGCCGCAAAGAACCGAAACGGACAAAATCAAGTTTTTCCGGCAAATAGCCGATGCCGGGAGCCTTGAAATCATAGTCGATCCTTATCCGTTCCCGCTGATTACCCTGAACATAAACGACCTCCATTGAACTTTTCTGTGCAAGTTTGACCTGTTCCATGGTTTCGTTTTTAAATGCGACAAAAAAGACTTCGCCCTTGGATTCAATGAGAAAATCATCATCATAAACGGTGAGAGTCTTTTTGTGCTTCTCGCCCTGATCGGGAGGATAGACCAGAACCTTGATCCGCTGTTCAAACAAAAAGGCGTTGAACTGAACATCCACGCCCTGCCGACCGGCAAAACGGCCGGTATTGCGGTCGCCGTCAGCATTCCAGTAAATGAGCATGGATGCATTTTTCTCAACCTTGGGCACGACCACTGCGAAAATCACCTTTTGAGCATCCCGGTATACGCCCAACGCCCGGACAACACCATTTCCGGAATATAACGCCGGGATGGCGATTCCTTTGCCTTCCGGAGGATTTTTCAGCACAACGGAAGCGGTTTTCTCCGGGGTGTAAGTGCAGAGCACCGGAGTTTCTGCCGTAACAGGAAGCTGTTCAAAGGAAAAACTGTCGGTACGCTTTTTATTCACAAACAACCCGACCTGCAACGCCGACTTGTCGGCAATACTGACCGCATCAAATAAAGACGCCGGCAGAGCGATGATCAATTTATCGCCATTGACCGACACCCCTTTGGAACTGTTGTTGGCAAGATCGTTTCTGGTATTTCCATCCCAATGAATAATATCATATTTGGCCATACCGGGATGGAAATTGAACTGGAAATCAAACCCGGATTTACCGGCAAAACGGCCGGTTGCTTTGTTGGCATCGGCATTCCAGTAAATGGCAGCAGAACCTCTGGAAGCAACAAACTTGTCCAGACCGTTGATTTGAAGTGCCAATATGATCTGTTTGGCATCACGAAAGAATCCGACCGCTTTAACCTGATTGGCCCGGGCGGTATTTTTCCGTTTCCAAACCGTACTGACCTTGACGGCATCAGCAAAAGCCTGAGTTGACAACAAAAGCAATGTCAAAACTGAAAAAAATAATTTTTTCATAATTCATCTCCTATCAGATATCTTTATCCGCAGTTTTGGTAGAAGCATTGAGATTCGGGAACCACAAAGTCGCAGGATATTTGATATTGACGGTAAATTTCTGATATTCGTCCACATAACACTTATCCTTCCAGGTCTCGGCGGAACCGTCAAAAAATGCGAGATTTATACTCGTGTTACCATTGTGGCGGTAATGCCAGCGGTATTCCCCATTGGCAGGATAATATTCAAAAGAGTTGCCGCCGATAGAACGGTCGATATCAAAAAAGGTAATGGTTCGCATCTGTTTGAAGCGACTCGGCGAAAGACCGACGATCCGGCCATTGATCCCGTAACTGGTGTTGGATTCCGGCACATCACGGTCTTCACTGCAATGGAGAAATTTAGCTTCATAATTGGAAAAATCTGCAGTTCTGGTAGTAGCGAAACGGATCAGCCGGATGTTCCATGACATTTTTGGTTCATTAACTTCGCCGGTCTGAGTGCCGTGAGGATAAGCATTATATGCCTCAGCATACTGACTGGCGGTCATATTGAGCTGCCGGATGGTGCTCAAACAATCGGCAGTCCGGCCACGGGCACGGGCACTCTGCAGCGCAGGCATCAGCATCGCCGCCAGAATAGCAATAATTGCAATCACAACGAGCAATTCGATCAAAGTAAATTGTTTTTTCATTGTTCTCTAATCCTGTATTTGTTTAAATTGCGGTAAATAGATCTCATTTGCTTTCAGAAGTTCTCTGGCCATCGGCTCAATAACGCTCTTATCATGCACCATGGGAGAGTTCTGCAAGGCGGCGATCAGGGTGTCAAAATCTCCGGTCATCGCAGCTTCGACAGTGAGTTCCTCCTCCATAATTATCTGTTCCATCGCCCCTTTGGCCCGGACGGGAATTTTACCGCTGGCAACCGGATTTATTCCGTTGCGACCGGCAACGGCCCAGGTTTCGACCGTCACCTCCGGCGGCAGATCAGCAGCCTGACCGATGTTGCGCATGGCGGCGATGACCCGGCGCGGCTCACCGGTAAGCAGACCGACGGCGGCATCGCAGAACATCTCATTGGATCGGTTCTGCATCTCGGGGATCGCTTCTCCGGACTTCAAAATTTCCTCCAATTTGCGGGCCCGTTCGGCTTTGCGCTGGGGGCGTCCGGGGAGGACATCTTTGCGATAAATATTCAAATTGGCAAGATTTTCCGGGGAGATATTGCATCCGGGCAGACTTTCGCAAACATGGCAGGAGCTTGCCATCGGAAAAAATCCCCATTTTTCGTTGATGTAGAAGTTGAAGTAGTACGGGATCGTCTTGCCGGGAGCACTTGCAGCTTTGATCACGGCATCATCAATTGTTCCGGCAAGCAACTCTCCGGAACGGTTCTTCTCGTAATTGAAGTAGTTGTCCAGCGTAAGCAGGGCTTCTGGATTGCGAACGCCCTTGACCTTCAGATCTTTCAAAACGGTGAAGTGATTGACGCCGATGCAGAGAGAATCAATATCAGAACGCTTTTCAAGGTTGAAAAAATTCTGAAGCATATTCATAATTCCGGTATATTCATGGCACATACCGACGGTGCGGATAAGTCCGCTTTTTTCCACCGCGCGCGTCAACTGATTCAGCGGATTGGTAACGTGAATGAGCCACGCATCAGGACAGATGCGGTTCATCCGGCGGGCGATATCGAGAAATACCGGAACGTTACGCAAAGTCCGGGAAATACCGCCGGGCCCGACGGTATCACCAACCGTGTGGAATATACCATACTTTTCCGGGATAAGAACATCATGGGACATCGCTTCAAAACCGCCGGTAGAAATGGAAACCAGCACGAGATCAGCACCTTTGAGAGCACGGTCGATCCCGGAAGTTGTGATGCGCCAGTGGAGTTTATTCTGCCGGACCGCCCGTTTCAGATATGCCGAGCAGAGCCGCAATGCCTGAGGATCGATATCGACCAGACATATTTCCGAACCATCCAGCGACGGTTCCAACAACAGATCACAGCAAAGCCGGGGAGTCCACAGCACACTGCCGCCGCCGATGCAAACTATTTTCATAACAGACTCAAACTTTCAGAAAATTACAAAACATAAGTATCTCTTATATTATAATTTGAGAAAGTTGAAAATGCAAGACATTTTTATTTTTTTTCGCAAAATTTTATGTAAGATATCCAGCTTAAGCAACCTGCATCCGGTACTGTTCAACGCGCGTCCGGGGCAGCCGGCACCGTAAATAAAAATTCCATTTTCACATCTTCCGCTTTCTCCACTCCGGTGAACGCCAGACGGTAGACCGGAAGCTTGTGATAGGTATCTTCTTTTATGGTGTCGATGGAAAATTTATAGGGGATATTGCTTTTCACATTCAGTTCCAGAGATTTTCCCCGCCAGGATATAAGATATTTGCCGTGAGCAAGTTCTTTCACCTCCCCCAGCGTGATGACCGCATCTTCAAAATCAGCAGCCGGAGAAAACTTTGCTTCATCGCTGACGGTGAAACTGCCGCCGTTTTTTCGGTTGAACACAAAAGTACGCTCCAATTTTCTGATACTGGTTATGTGGTGGTATACCCGGCGAAGATCAAACTTTGCCATGCCGTGATCTGCGGAAAAATCATATTTGAGCAAAATTCCCTGAACATCGCTGATGACCGTATCGCGCTTCAAAGGAATTCCGTTTTCATCTGCGGCAAAATTCACCTGAAGCCTGCCGTTGATCCGGGGCACGCTGTGACCGTAGCTGTTGAGCAGATTGGATTCATAGCGGCGGCGACCGAAAGTTCTTGCGGTATAAATTTCACTGCCCGGATCCAGCACCACCGGAACACCGTCAACTGCGATGACATAAGTTCCTACATCATTGTGGTTGTGAGATTCACGGTTGTGACCGCCTTTGAACGAAACCGACATGGGACTTCCCGGCATCTGGCGCATGACAAACGCTCCGGCATCGGGAAAAGCGGAATAGGGTGCATCGTTTTTGACCTCTGCCGGAGTATTGTCCGCCGGATAAAAAAGGCGCATAGCGATGCCGGTGATGCTGTCTGCAAAGGGAATGTTATCAGCGAAGCCTTTGCGTTTGCCAAGCATAATGTCGCGCAGCTGTAAATAGTACATTGACGGTTGGGCATCGATGGAACAATCGTTGTACGCCGGATAGAATCCCGGAGCCATCATAATATTTTCCGGGTACATGACCGCTTTGAGAATCCGTGGTTCAGTGAACAATATATCACGCCGGTCATATTGTTTGAGCAAAGCGGAGACAAAGAGATAATCGCCGCAACTGATGCTCCAATATTTAAGACCTTCATCGCAGTAGCCTTCGTTACCGAAATTTGCCATATAATTTTCAAAGTTGTCAAAGAAAAGTTTGATTATTTTGTCAATACGTTTCTTTTCCATACCGATGCGCAAAATGGTTTCGATAATGCCGCGCTTGCAGATCGGATTCCAGTTATTTTTGCGGTTGAGCCAGGAAAAACGCTCCGGGGCAGACTTGCCTTCGACGACCTCTTCAATCGGAGTGATGACATGATGAAAGATCGCCTTTCTCAATTCTGCGGCAAGAGTTTTGTCCATATCCGGCTCCAGGATATACAGCAAGGTTGCAAGTTCTCCGCCGAGATTACTGGAAAAGAGGTCAATGAGAACCTCTTCTTGCCTGTAACCTTTCAACTGGAGGTCATGGGCGGGCAACACCCATGAAGGCAGAGTCAAAATCAGACGGATGCGCTTCTCGATATTCCGGAGATATTTCACATCTCCGGTGCTGCAATAAGCGGCGACCAGAGCTCCGAAGTGATTGATTTTAAAGTAGCGCTGCTGATAGTTCACCCGATTGCCGTTTTGCGAAAACTCCAGATAGAGCGGCAGGGGGGAAACCAACTCTTCTGCCGCCATCTCATCGGCACGTTTCATCAGATTTTCGTACTGCCGGTGGGATTTCAATTTGCTCCAGAACGCCTGATCCCGGCAATCCGGGATGTTGTTCCAGCGAACGATCCCGGCACTCAATGCGGCAGTCAGCATAATAACGTACGCTCCTGAAAAACATTTCAACATTGCTGTATCTCCTGTGTAAAAGCGGATCCGGCGGTACTTCGCCTATTGCGGATCGCTGCAACAAGCTTTTATTTCACTGCCGGTTTGAGATATGTTTTTTCACGGATAGGTTTGAACCACGCCAGATTGTCATAGTAGTAGAAAAATGCCATATTTGCCAGACAGGTTTTCTCAATGGAGAAGCGGAACTTCTGCAATTCGGCATGGGCCTTGTTGAATTCGTCAAGCGGTGCCCCATTCTGACACTTGCGATATTCGGCCTGAACTTTCATGGCAAGTTCCATCTGCTTCAAGCCGTGACGAAGCATCTGGACACGGTAGGCAGATTTTTTATCCAATCCGGGGGTTTTTGCGGCCTCATCCAGCAACTGGAAACACTTTGCCATAACCTCCGGCTTGAACAGCCGGTCACCGGCGTAGATCATGTAACGGGCACTTTTCATGCCGCCTTCCAGACCGGAATCTCTCCAGTCAACATCGCTGAAACCTTTCTCCATAGTGAGCCAGGTAACATAGTCAAAATATTTTTTAACTGCCGCTTTGGCAGCTCCGAAAAAGGAGAAAAATTCATCTTTGAGCTGTTCCAGCGGAGCATCCGGGCGGTGGTTCAACGATGCGATAACATAGTTGACCAACCCCTGAACCATGTACTGACCGGTCAGGCTGTCCATATCGCTGGCGTACATATTGTACTTGATTGCCGAGGTGAACATCTCATAAAACGCCTCGTGATACTGGATCGGGAAGTAGTGACCGCACAAGGTGTAATTGGGACGGAACTGCAGGCGCGCACCGGTTTTTGCCCATCCTCCGGCGATGAATTTGTAACGGTCGATCTTATCTCTGGTAAACGGGTACATCACCGGCGGGCAGAAGCGGAGAATGATCCGTTCATTGAGTTTGATATTGTCCGTCGGAGGCAGGCTGTAGTTGGCATAGATCTGACCGATAATAACGTGGTTGGGATGGGTCTTGTCCGCTTCTTTCTGGACTGCGAGGAAAAATTTACAGTAGCGGTCAGAAACACTGCCCATTGCACTGGGCCAACCTCTGCTTTTTTTGTTAAACTCCTTCAGCGCCGCAGCCCGACGCTGCGCATTGGGAATGGGAGAGTTGTCGGCGGTAAGGCAATTGTCGCAGGTACATTCCCCGGAACAGTCATTTTCGTTAACATTGATCGCCTGTTCAGGTTTCCTGAGAGCGAGCCAGTTTTTGACCACCACTTTCGGCAGATCCGGATTGGAAACACACATACTGATGTTGCGGGGGTTTTTACTCCATCTGTAAATATTATTTCCGCGGACTCCAGTCGGAAGCATACTGAAATATTCCGGATGCTGTTTGAAGTAACGGTCATAATATTTGGTGAATGCATGTCCGCCGGAAATTCGGCGGTCGCAGCTGAAGCGGTGACGGAGAAGCCACTGGAATTCAGTCTGATAGTATTTTTTCATAGCTTTCATGGAACTCCAGCCATTTAAAGCTATGCGGCTTGCCGGATTACTGCGCCACACGCTGGAGCGGAGCAGCGGTTTGCCGGTGAAAGAGGTTTCTTTGATGGAGAGATTTTTGCATTTCGGGATGACCTCGCCGCTTGTGCCCGGCCAAATCCAGCGGACGCCTAAATATTTTTCCAGGAATTCATAAACAGCGAAAAGCGTACCGGTACTGTTGGTATGGGCGGTGATCGCCTGAGTACCGTCGTTTCCGGCAAATTGGATGCTGTCACGGTTGATCTTGCCGATTCCGGTATTCCAGGGAAGTTTGGACGGATTCAATGCCGCATTGGCTTTGCAATTGCCGAGATAGAAATATTTTTCACCGGCCTTGGCGGCACTTTCTTTGATGACCGGCAGAGTTTTGCCGGTGGCATGTTTGAGATGATACGCCAGTTCCTGCGCGGCATAGGTGACCACCGGAACCGGATTATCCGGAACTACGATTCCCTGAAAGAGAACTTTGCCGTCCTTAACAACGGCAGCGGCGGATAGCGACACCGAAAAAATCAGCATCAAAGACAAAAGTATATATTTTTTCATTTTAATCCTTTCTGCGCTCAAAGAACGCCATTCTTTTGATAATCCGGATCCCCGGTGGGGAAGAATACAATTTTGTATTTTTCCAAACTTGCAGTAGCTTTGTCCACGTGTTCAGCAAGCGGGATGTGCATCGGTTCGGCATGGCTGTCAGCAAAAATGCCGTGAAAAAAATTACCATTATGCATATCGATGGCAATGTATCGGCCGTTACCGGGTTCGGTTGACCAGTTGAATTCAGCGTTGCCGGTTCTGGTTTCAGCAGCGGTGATATACCGGCTGGGCGATTTGATTTTATTGATCTGGATCGCCCGGAGCCAGCCGGGGGAATTAAAACGGTTGTGACCGCTATGCAAATTCCAGATGTAGCTGGGCAAAAACTTAGGGTTCTTAATGCTCCGGTTGAGTGCGCGCAAAGCAACATATTTTTTCACGCTGTCGGTGATACCGTCTTCCGGACAGAAAAACACTCCGGGAGAAATGGTTTCCGGCGAGATACCGAGATAAGGTGCAACAAGACCTGCCCAGGTACCACTTTCCCGACCCCAACCTTGTTGAAAGTGCTGCGGCAGATAATCGTTGTAATCGGCAGTGTACTGCTGAATTCCCGCCCCGAGCTGTTTAACATTACTCAAACAGGATGCGGCTTTACCGCGGGCACGGGCTTTCTGCAATGCCGGAAGCAGCATCGCCGCCAGAATGGCGATAATGGCAATTACCACCAGCAGTTCTATTAAAGTGAAACGGGCGTGTGCGGGGGACAAAGGAAACTTTTTTTCACGGGAAAAAAAGTTTCCTCTTTCCCCCGCGCCCCCTTTCTCTTTCAAAAAAAGCGAAGTATTTTGCTGCTCCAGTTTGTCGCCGCACTTAAAAAAACGCATTGGTGAGATAGAAGTATTCACCAGCAATTCGATCAAAGTAAAGGATGTTTTATTTTTGCTTTTCATGACAACTCCTCCTGATTAAGATTAAAACTTTTATCGGCCAAGTTCCTTTATACATTTGCTCACCGCATCCCATGCCAGTTTGGGACGGCGGAATTCATCCCGTACCCCCTTGTCGTTGAATCCGTTGGGTCTGGTACCGGAAAGATAACTTTTGGCATTGCAATATTGCCAGATGCACAAGCCGCAGTAGCGGGGATCATTGAAAACGATATCACACACTTCGGTCAGCAGCTCCGCCTGATACTCTTCGCTCCAGCGGGCACCATACGGATCCCGGAAGCCGTATTGCGCACCGGCTCCGATTTCAGAGAGCATATAAGGTTTGTCTGCCGGGATCGCCTGTTTCAATCTATCAAGGGTGGGACGGATCACATCAATATCCTTGATATGATCTTTGCCGATATGCACCCAGCCGGGATAAGGATTCATAGCGACGATGTCCACCAAATCCATGCAGATATCCCGTTCATATTTGTTGGAGGAATAACTCACCAGCCGGGTGGGATCGGCAGCTTTGCACTCCTGAATGAGTTTTGCGATGATGGGACGCATCCGGGAGAGCTGACTTTCGGTTTCGTTCAAAAATCCCCGGATGATGATGCAGGGATGGTTGAAACTTGCAGAACACAATTTGTGTATCTGATCGATCTGCTGTTTAAGAAAACGGGGACGGAAAATTTCCGGAGGTTTGACATCCCATCCCAGCGTTTCCTCCCAGACCAGAAGTCCCAATCTGTCGCAAAGTTCCAATGTGGTGCGCCGCTGCGGGTAGTGACTGCCCCGGATGAAGTTGCATCCCTGTTCTTTGATAAGTTTCAAGTCGGCATAGATCAGATTGCCGGGCATTGCGGCACCGTGCTGCGGATGACTTTCGTGACGGTTGTACCCCATGAGAAAAAGTTCTTTGCCGTTGAGGAACAATTTTGTCCCTTCGGCCTTGATCTCCCGGATGCCGAAATAACCGGAAACTTCATCGTTTCCGGCGGCGATTTTCAAATTGTGCAGATGGGGTTCATCCGGGCTCCACAATTTGAAATCCGGTACATTCAATTCCAATTCCGCCCTGCCGCCGGGGGCCGGGAACTCCATATATTTACCGTTGTCGAATGCAACGGAAACTTTTCCGCTCCGGGAAAGTTCTGTCGTAATATCCAGTTTCATTTTGCCGCAGCGGTAATCGACGGTGGAAATTTTCCAATCCCGGATGAATTCATCCTGCGGCAGCTCCTCCAAAGTGACATCACCGTAAATGCCGCCGTAAAGATAAAAGTCATAAAAACAAAAACAGATGTTGTTGAAGTTGTTGTCAACGGCGATGACCAATTCATGTTCACCCCGTTTTCCGGCGTTGAAAATAAAACTTTCCGGCATATAAGCGTAGGGGCATTTGCCGATAAGTTTGCCGTCCCAGTAGACTTTGGCGGCAAGCCCGACTCCGTCGATATTGAGTTTGACTTTACCTCCGGCAGAAACCTTTCTCCGGTAAACTGCGACGGTACGTTTTCCGAAGTGGGGAACGACGACATCGAAACATCCGGGGACAACCGCCGGTTCAGTATATTTCACATCCGGAGCCAGACGGCGTCCCTCCGGCATGGCATCAGCAAAGCCGAGTTCCCATATTCCGTTCAATTTCAAAATATTTCTCATTTTTCTGCAAAATCTCCCTGCATTTTTGTTTCCTCAGGTAAATATAACCAGAAAAATTGCATTGTACAACACCGCACGCCTTCATTTTTGATGCAGCATCATGTGTATATGAAGCCATAAAATTGAAATTTCAAAAATAGCGTATACATTAAGTGTTACGTTAAATCCACCGGGGTATTATTTCTATGAAAAATTTTCGGAACAGTGCATATGCTTCACTTTTGAACAGGGAAAACAGTTCTTCCGGGATACGGGAATTTTATGTCCGCAGCACCGGATATTGCCGGGCGGATAAAAATTATCAGGAGCCCCCCCGTAATATTGATTTCGGAGAATTTTTCTGGTGCGAGTCCGGCCGCGGAATCTTTTTTTATGAAGGTAAACGTTTCGTGCTCAATCCCGGAGAGGTCTGGTTTTATCCGCCCGGTTCCCGGATGCATTTCCGCCCGGCAGAAGAAGGAATCTCCTTTTACTGGCTGACCTTTTACGGCGAAATATTTATGCCGCTGTGCCGGGAGCTGAACATCCGGGCAGGAAAGAAAAAGTGCGGGATGCCGCCGGATGAACTGTTTCAGCAGTTGATATCAGCCGTGCGTTTTTCCACCCCCGACCGCCGGATCGAAATACTGAATATCGCACTGCCGATACTGTTGAAAATTGCATCCCCAATGGAGAATGAAAGTGTACCCCGGACTCTTTCTGTTGCGGCGAAAGCCAAACAGATGATTGAAAAAAATTTTGCCAATCACCATTTCAATATCAATTTTATTTGCGGGCAGCTGGGGATTCACCGGGTGACATTGTGCCGGGAATTCAAAAAGGAATTCAAGATCACTCCGTCAGATTTTATTATCAGCTGCCGTTTGCACAAGGCAGTCGAACTGCTGGAAACCCGGCAATATCTGGTAAAAGAGGTCGCCAATATGTGCGGATTTACTTCGCCGGAATATTTCTCCACGCTCTGCCTGTCCCATCTGGGGCGATCGCCCTCAAATTTTCTGCAGCAGGGAAATCAGAAGAATTCTCCGGAGATTTGAAAAAACGGCAAATGGAAACGACCTCCGGACCGGTAATTTGAAATCCCGGGCGGAGGTCTGAAAAAAGATAATCAGCAGATGCGTCAAGGTGCAAGCATAAATGTTTCTGCTTTCGGAGCGAGAGCAGTATTTTTGATTTCTACTTTACCTCCGATCAATGTGATACGGTGCACTCCACGGTCGAGGTAAAATCCTGCCCGTTTCTTTATTTTGGGTTGAATACTGCGCCACATCACCTTTTTACCGTCGATTCCCCAGCCGGTAATATTTACATCGAATTCTGCCCCGTCACCCAAACGGATTTTTGCCTTTTTATCGGGTCTCTCGGAAAGTGCGCAGAAGTAATACATCGCTTTTTTACGAACTGTAAATTCACAGGTCACGCTGTTTTTATCCTGAGAAACTATTTTGCCGTAAATTGCTCCGGCACGATCTTTTTTGAGCAGTTTTCTGTTGCTTCTTGAGGAGACCTGAATGCCCACCGGACGGGAAAGTCCATCCGCAGTACGCACCAGAAATACCCCCCGGTTGATCCGGGCCTGAGTGAATTTTTCCGGCAATATGGAAACGGTCAACTCCAACGGCTTGCCCGGAGTTACGACACCTTCAGACGGCTGTACCTCAAAAAATGTGAATTCGCTGTTTTTAACGATTTTGAAGCGGATCTCTTTCCGGGAAGTCAGCACCACCTTTTCAGCTGCGTATTTTTCTCCGAAATCAAGAAAAGATCTGTCTGTAAAAAGTTCCAGCGGACGGTACGGCAGAACCATCCCCGGCTGAACCGCTCCGATATCGCAGACTTTTTCCATAAAATTGGGAATACGGCATCCGGCACCACTGCCGGGACTGCCCGGAACAAGTTGAAAATTTCCATGTCCGGCATCGACAAATCGCGCTTTGGCATTGATTCCGTTTTTATCCTGACCGTGCCGTTTTACCGCCTGGACGACAGTGCCGTTTTCATCGGAGTTGTAGAGGGTATAATCGATCTTTGCCCGGCCGATATTAAAGAGGTTGTTCGGCGAACAATAACTGCCGTCAACCATTACAGCATTATTCAATGCGACAAGCTTCAGATAACTTTTATCGGTTCCGCGTCCGGTACCGTTGAGACCGCTGGCATAACCGACACAGGTATTGTTGAAAAAGCGCACACTTCCGGTACCGAAACTGCTGTGACCGTTTTTGAATCCGGAAGAGAAAAATGAAAACTCATCTCCGGGAAAACAGATCAGATTATTGAACACAAATCCCGGCCCCACGGCACAGCAGCCGGTGGATACCCCGCACAAAGTTCCCTCAATGCGATTGAGAAAAAAGCGCGTGTTGCACTCGCCGCCCTCCAATTCGATGCCGTCATCGTTGGAAAGTGCGAAGTAGTTGCCGTATATTTCGCCGTCCCGGTAAAATCCTCCCTCCGGAGAGTTGTTGCTGGAACACTCCACCACATCGTTGAAGCGGTGTTTATCTCCGCCGATAAAATCGTTGAAACGCATGGTGACCGCTCCGGCTTTGATGGCGTGGACGGCTTTGGGGCCCGCCGGATGGCTGTAAAACCAATTGTTGGCATGACCGTTGATATCGTGGATATAACAACGTTCGATCAATATATTACTGCAATTGACAAGTTTTATGCCGCTGTCGCTGTTGAGATGCTGTTTACCTTCGTAATATCGTCCGCCTTTGCCGTGAGAGAACACTCCGACCCGCCCGTAGTGTCCGATATCGCAGTTGCGGATGATGATGAAACTGCCGCCATTGACAAAAATTCCGTTATGTCTGGCATTGCGGATGACAAGTCCGTCAAGGATAAAATATTTTCCAGTCACAGTGAACGCATTTTCGGCCCCTCCGGCATCCAGCACAAAACCCGGTTCGGCGGTGTAGCGGATGTAGCCGTCCGGAGTTCCGGAATCGGCAAGCGTCAAACTTTTTTTCCAGTTCCCGGCATTGAGAACAATCGTTTTTGCAACCGGCACATCGGAATTTCGGGTACGGAACTTGCGGATGAATGAGGATGATTTGCCTCTGTCGCTGTATGAAACTTTGATTTCATATTCCCGGTTTTCCAGCAAATTCACCACCACGCCCCGGGCAGCCTGCGCGTGCGGATTGAAGATCAGCTCATATGCCGGACGGAACTCCCCGCTTCCGGCTTCACGGAAAGAGACACCGGAAGTAAACTCCGTTTCCAATTTACTTTCCAATCCGGTAATGTGTATTGCCGCAGAAACATATCCGGGAACGATTTCAATTTTTCCAGTTGCAAAAGCGACCGCAGTTAATGCGGTCACACCAAGCAGTGTTATCAACTTTTTCATTTTTCACCTTTCATAGAATATCCTGTCTTCCGTCATCGCCGATCTCTTTGATATAGCCGCTGGC
>JAZRNP010000375.1:0-6126 GCA_045648225.1 Victivallaceae bacterium
TGCTGATGGTGGAAGTGACTCTTACCGAATCCACCCAGTTCGGATTGGAATTTTCCGGAACCGCCACCGGCAGCAGCACCTCCAGTGTTTTCGGAACCAACTACCCCAACACCAACACTGGAACCTATCTTTCCCCGTTCATGTCTGACGGCAACGGCGGCACCCAGATCCGTACCGGCAGTGACCGTCAGGGTGGTGCTACTTTTGTGATTTCCGATCCCAACGATCCGCAGCGTCGCTTCGGTTACATCCGGGCGCAGGCGGGCAACGGATTGGTCAAAGTTATTTCCAGTCCTCAGCTGCTGGTTTCCAGTCACACTGAAGCAAGCATCAATGTCGGTCAGAGTGTGCCGTATGTTTCCAACAGTCTGACCAATGCTTCCAGCAGCAATGGAAACGTCAGCAACAGCTACACCTACAAAGACGTCGGTGTGATCCTCAAAGTCACGCCCTATGTTACCAGCACCGATTTGATCACTCTGGAAATTTCCCAGACCATGTCCAGTGCCATTGCCAACACCATCACCAACTCCGATCAGCCGGTGTTCAGCCAGCGCACTCTGGAAACCAGTATGACCATCGCCAACGGTCAAACCATGGTTCTGGGCGGCCTGATTCAGGAGAACACCAATGACAGTCTGGATTCGGTGCCTATCATCAATCAGATCCCCATTCTCAAACGCCTGCTCGGTTCCACCAACGCTTCCGTCGAACGGACTGAAGTGCTGGTACTCATCACCGGATACATCGTCAATGAACACAGTGAGATCGACAACCTGATCAGCCGTTACAATGATGCGATCAAGGCTCTTCACCACTATGACAAGGGTTTGGGCGACAAAAGCGATGCCCACAAGCATCGCGGTGTACTGTTCAGCAATGAGGAGTTCTGGAAGTGAGTGAACAGGAACAAAAACTGAATATTGCGGCATCTCTGGCCAAACTTGCCGGATTGCTCAAGTCAAAATTCTCCGATTACGATGAATCTGACCCGGCAGGCAGCGACCGCAAACTGATTCTGGATGCCCGGGTGACCGAAGCGCAGATGGTGGAATTCTATTCTGCGGCATTCGATGTTCCGGTTCTGGATGAGGAGGAGATCGGTCTGCCGGAACAGCCGCCGGAAGCCCCGCTGGACTTTTTCAATGCCAACGACTGCCTGATCTACGAATGGGATGAAGGCAAGGTAACATTTCTGGTCAGCTCCCCCTACAAACTGGGAAATCTGGAATATCTGGTCACCCGTTCGTGGAAAAATGAATTGTTCGTCCGCTTCGTCCGCCGCCCCTTTTTGGAACGGATGCTGAGCAAGCTCCAGAGCCGCGGCGAAGAACAGGAAGAGGCGAACAATGCTGCAGATGATGAGAACACTCTGCGTTCAATGGCCGGAGAAGCCCGTATCGTCCGGCTGGTCAACGATATATTCACCCGTTCGCTGGAACTCGGTGCCAGCGATATTCACATTGAACCCGGCGAAGAGGCCGTTTCTGTCCGCTGCCGGGTGGACGGCGTGCTTACGGAAATTTTCAGCTGTCCGTTGAATCAGTTCCCGGCAATAGCTTCCCGTATCAAACTTCTGGGCGGCTTGAATATCGCCGAAAGCCGTTTGCCGCAAGATGGCCGGACCAACGTAACTCTGGGCAGAATGTCGCTGGATATGCGTATATCCACCATTCCCATTCTCACCGGAGAGAGTATCGTGCTGCGTCTGCTCAACAAAGAGAGTGTCAGTTTTGACCTCCGGCAGTTGGGAATGTCCGATGATCATCTTGCCCAGTTCGAGAAGCTGATCAAAATTCCGCATGGTATCATTCTGGTTGTGGGCCCCACCGGAAGCGGCAAGACCACCACTTTGTACAGCGTGATCAATCAGCTCAACGATGCCCGCAAAAAAATCATCACCATTGAAGATCCTGTGGAATACCGCACTCCCGGCCTGTGTCAGGTGCAGGTGAATTCCAAAGTCGGAGTAACCTTTGCCGCCGGATTGCGTTCCATCGTCCGTCAGGACCCGGATGTGATTCTCGTCGGTGAAATCCGTGACCGGGAAACTGCCGATATCGCCATCAACGCAGCTTTGACCGGTCACCTGGTGCTGAGCACACTGCACACCAATGATGCGGTCGGTGCCGTCACCCGTCTGCTGGATATGGGAGTGGAAAACTTTCTGGTTTCCAGTGCGCTGTTCGGAGTGCTTTCGCAGCGGCTTGTCCGCAAAATCTGTCCGGTCTGCCACGGAGCAAAACAGCTCAACGGTGACAAGTGCAAAAAATGCAACGGTACCGGTTACAAAGGACGCAGCGGTATCTTTGAGCTGCTGTTTATGAATGATGAACTGCGCACCGCCGTCAACCGCAATGCTTCCAGCAGTGAACTCGAAGCGATTGCGGTACGTCACGGCATGGTGACATTGCAGCAGGATGGCGAAGCCAAAGTTAAAGCCGGTATCACTACTCAGGAAGAGTTGAACCGTTCAACTGCGGAGTTATAATTTATGGCACTGTATAAATATCTGGCGGCTCTTCCCGGTGAAAAGACCCGGGAGGTGCTCATCGAAGCGGATTCTGAAAAGGAGTCGCTGGATAAACTGCGCCGTCGCGGCATGGTTCCGATACGCTGTTTCGGGGAAACTCAGGAACACAGCTCCGGCGGATTTTCCCTTTCCCGTAAAAAGATCGATGTTTTCGACTTCACCCGCCAGCTCTCTCCGCTGCTCAATGCCTACATTCCGCTGGAAAAGGCCCTTTCCATCATCGCCGAAGGTGCCGCCGAAACAGAACAGCGGGAATTCGTCAATTCAATGCGGCAGGGGCTGCATGAAGGTAAAAAGTTTTCCGAGCTGGTCCGCTCCCACGGTTCACTCTTTCCCTCCTACTACGCCAATTTGATCGAAAGCGGCGAAGAGACCGGATGTCTGCCGGAGGTGGTGAATGAACTCCACAAATTTATGGGAGAAAGCAAAGAACTCAAAGATTTTATCATCTCCAGTGCCGTTTATCCGGTGTCGATCCTGGTGATCGTCCTCGGAGTTACGGTATTGTTGTTTACGGTATTTGTACCAAAGTTTGCCAAAATTTTCTATGACATGGGCCGGGAGCTGCCTGGAGCCATGAGTGCGCTGGTCGCCTTTGGAGATATTGCCAAATGGGCGTGGTGGATCATCCCGCTGGCACTCTATGTGGCCTGGATGATCTGCAAACATATCTACGGCGAAACCGAGATGAAGCGTAAAATCAGTGCATTCACGATCAAACTGCCGCTCTTGGGCGGTATTCTGGTCGATCTTGAGATGTGCAAATATCTGCGGACTCTGGCCATTTTGATCGCCAACCATGTGGAGATCATAAAAACTGTTCGCATCGCCGGCAGAATCATCTCCAATCCGGTAGTATCAGCCGAATTTGACGGTATTGACCGCAAACTCAAAAGCGGTGAAAAACTTTCTGCCGCATTCACCGGAAACAATTTCATCCCCTCTGGAACCGTCCCGATGCTCCGGGTCGGAGAGGAGTCCGGAACCGTTGGAGAAATGTTGGGCAATATTGCCGGAAATCTGGAATCCGACACCCGTTTACGGATCAAACGGCTGCTCAGTTTGTTTGAGCCGGCTGTTATCGTGTTTCTTGCCGCCATCGTATTGGTGGTAGTGGTAGCGATCTTTGTTGCAATGATGGAAATAAATTCAATAAGTCAGGGAGGACCCAAAGTATGAAAAAACAAAAAAAATTCCGCCGCAGTAATTTCACCCTTATCGAAGTCGTCATCGTGATTGTGATTCTGGTGACTCTCGCTTCGATCGCCACTCCGATGTACCTTAACTATGTCAAAAGTGCAAACATCGGTGCCGCTAAAAGCCAGATCAAACTGCTGGTCGATGCGGTCAACGGTTACAAGCTTGCCTACAAAAATTACCCGGAAGGCGAAAACGGACTGCAGGCTCTGGTCGAAAATATCGAGGACAAAGAAAACTGGCAGCCCAGTCTGCAGGGTTCTCTGCCCAAAGATCCCTGGGGCAACGAATACATCTACAAATGCCCCGGCGACGAAAACCGCCCCTTTGAAATCATCAGCTACGGTGCTGACGGCGAACCCGGCGGCGAAGACGAAAACGCCGATATCAACAGCTGGGAATAAGCTGACCGCATAAACACCGGTAATTGAAAAAACCATCCCATGATGTGCCGCCGCCGGAATTTCACTCTGATCGAAATGATCGTCGTCCTGGCGATCATGGTGATTGCTGTTGCCGTTGTGGCAGCGGCATTCAGGGGGGATGATCCCAATATCGTGCTGGACAATGCGGCACTGGATCTGGAATCTTATCTGGCACAGGTCCGGTACCGTTCTGCGGAAATGGGTCGGGATTACATTGTAAAATATCCTTACGGAGGTGCGGAATTGATCGCATCTCCGGACTATTCCCGGGAAGAATTGGAGCAAATGGAACTGGATAATGAAATTTCCGTCGAAGAGATGAAATTCAAAATCCCGGAAAACTGCACTATGATAACCGAATCCGGTGCAGAAAAACAGCTCACTCAGGAAGCTTCGCTGGAAATATTCCGTTTCTTCCCGGACGGCGGCGGTTCCGCAGCCAACCGTCCGGTGATGAAGTGCAATGAACTCAGCCGCAGTTTCGACATCTCCTTTTTGACCGGACGGCTCCGGGTCAGCAATGAAGATTTCTCCGAAACCTATGTCGATCCAGGCATAATCGAAGAAACCATTATCGAAAAAGAGGCGGTGACCGTAATATGAAACGCCGTGTACCGCATTTCACCCTGATCGAAGTAGTCGTAGCTCTGGCCATTCTCACCTTGAGTCTGGCCGGATTGCTTCAGCTGCTCTCCCAGTCGCAGCTCCGGATCGCCGATGCCGAAGAAAAGTGGATGGATATGCACAAACTCATTCAGGCGACCGAATACCTGCTTCTGGCCGGAGATCCGGAAGAGCTTGCCGTACCGGAAGATTTTTTCCCGTATCCCGGATATTCACTGGAGTGTTCCGTGGAAGACGCCGAAGGACTCCCGGATGACTACAAAGAGATCGACGGTCAATTGCCGCTGAAAAAATGGGAAATCACCCTCATCCGGGATCGGGATGGATCTTCCCGGGGAAGCGTGATCGTAGACCGCTTCGGCTACGAAGAAAAAGAGACGCAGGAGGCCGCAAAATGAAACGGAATATCCGCAGATCCGGCTTTACCCTGATCGAACTCATCGTCTCCATGGGAATCCTCATGGCGGTCACCGGCATTGTCGCAATGGCATCCAAAAGTTTCTACGACGGCTATGACCGCTCTGCCAGAGTCACCCGCAGACTCAAAGAATACATGGCAATCGACAATATTATGGATGTCCATGTCCGTAATATGATCCCATTTCAATGGAAAGATGACAACAGCAATACACGCTTTGTCTTTTCCGGTGAAGAACACAAACTCCACTTCACCACCTTGCGCCGTTCCTACGGCAAAACCGCAGGTTCTCTGATCTTCATCCGGCTCTTTGTGGAGGAAAATCAGTTGATTGCAGAATATTCAACTCTGCCCCGGCTCCCCTGGAAAGAGGATGGTGATGAAACCATGACCTATGAACGGGAAGTGATCGCTGAAAATGTCGAACAGATCACTTTTACCTATGCCGAAAAAGCCTCGGAAGAGGAGGATGAAGACGGCACCGGTATTTCATGGGAGGAAAATTGGCCGGAAGATGAACACGCCGCAATTCCGCTGGCGATCCGGATGCACGTCCAATGGACCGACGGCAGCAGCGAATACTGGCTCCGGAGAGTTGCCGGAGTCGCCAAGGATTCAACTTTCGGCACCCGCAAAACCCACGATGGCAATTCAGCAAGATTCAGCAATGCTCTGGAAGGCGGAGCTACCGGCGGAGGCGGTGCATTATGAAACATCGTTCCGCACAAAACGGTTCCGCTCTGGTCGCAGTGCTCTGTCTGCTGCTGACCGGAGGAATCATCACCACCGCGGTATTGTCACTCTCCAAAATCGGTACATTCACCGTCTTTGCTCATGTGGAACGGCAGAAGTCCATGTTCGTTGCCGAAGGCGTTGCCACCCGGGTCCAATATCTGTATGCAGCTGATCTGCAATTGCACCAAGTCGGA
>JAZRNP010000376.1:0-6109 GCA_045648225.1 Victivallaceae bacterium
CGCTTGGCCTCCGACTTAGCCGTGAACGTTACGGCCAGGACGATGTGGATGATGATACCGAACTCGTGCCGCAGGGCATCGAAGCGATGGTGCCCTTCCGTGGTCCCGTCCGCGGTGTCATCCATCAGTTTGTCGGCGGTCTGCGTTACAGCTTCGGCTATTGCGGGGCCCGTACTCTGGATGAATTCCAGGATAAGGCTCAGATGGTCCGGGTCACCGCTGCCGGTCTGCGTGAAGCCCATCCCCACGATGTGGTCATCACCAAAGATGCTCCCAATTACAGCAGTTCCAACTGATGTGAATTCCGGTGATTTTTAAATGAATAAGTTGTTCAAAGCGTTTTTTGCTCTTGTGCTGATCCTTTGGGTGGCGGCAGCTTTTGCCGCTGACAGGATCGGTACGGTCGATCTGGAAAAGGTCTTCCGGGAGTATCACAAGAGCCGGGCGGTTGAGGAGTTTATCAACCAGCGCGCCGATGCGGTCCGTACCTATTTGAATCAGATGCGGGAGCAACTTAAAAATCTGCGTACCGAAATGCACCGGCTCGGTACCAACGCCGGAAATCCGGCACTGAGTCCCGCCGAACTTGCCAATGCCAGAAAACTTTCGGATGATGCTATCCGTAAAGTCAAGGCCAAAGAGGCGGAGATCGAATTGTACACTTCACAGGTTACCCGGGAGATCCGGGAACTGGAAAATAAAAAGCGTCAGGAGATTATGGCGGATATCAATGCAGAAGTCCGCCGCCGTGCCGCTGTTCGCGGATTCAACTTTGTTTTGGACAGTTCCGGCAAGACTCTCAACGGTCAGCCGGCACTGATCGTGGTTCCCGCCGAGCGGGATCTTACCGCAGAGGTCATCCGTGAATTGAACCGTACTGCATCCATTAAAAAGTCAAGTGAGGTCAAACGATGAAACAGATTACGCTTACTGCTGCTGAAATTGCTGAAATTACCGGCGGTCGCCTGTGCGGTGATGCTGATCGTGCTGTTACCGGAATTTCCGGTGTCAAAGATGCCGCCGCCAATATGTTGAGCTTCGTCGGAAGCAAAAAATATGAGGAACAGCTCAACAGCACTGCTGCCGGAATCATTCTGGTCTGTCCCGACCTCGCCAATGCCGATTGTTCCAACCGGAGCATCATCGTTTGTGACAATGTAGACCTGGCTTTTGCCAAGATTGCTGCAATGTATGCTGAAGAACCCCCGGCCTCCGTCCCCGGAGTGCATCCTTCTGCCGTGGTCGATCCCTCTGCCAAGCTCGGACAGAATGTTTCAATCGGTGCCAATGCCGTCATTGAACGGGATGCGGTCATCGGTGACAACACGGTTATCGGTGCCGGCTGCTACATCGGTCACGAAGCCAAAATCGGCTGCGGTACGGTTCTCGCTCCCAATGTCACGGTGATGTTCCGTTGTCTGGTCGGACATAAATGTATCATTCATTCCGGTGTGGTCATCGGTGCCGATGGTTTCGGATTTATCCCCGGACCTGCCGGATTGGTAAAAGTGCCGCAGACCGGTATCGTTCAGATCGACGATGATGTGGAAATCGGTGCCAATACCACTGTTGACCGGGCTCGTTTCGGCAAGACCTGGATCAAGAGCAATGTCAAGATCGATAATCAGGTGATGATTGCCCACAATGTTACCATCGCTGAAAGTTCAATTCTGGTTGCCCAGTGCGGTATCGCCGGCAGCGCAGAGATCGGCCGCGGCGTTATCATTGCTGCCAAAGCCGGCATCAATGGTCACATCACGATCGGAGACGGTTGTCAGATCGCCGGTACCAGCGGTGTGCACAAGAGTTTGGATCCCGGTTCCGTGGTGATCGGTACCCCTGCTGAAACCCAGCGGGAATTTATGACCCGGTTGACCCTGCCCAAACGGGTGCTCAAGCTTGATGCCAAGATCAAGGAACTGGAATCTCAGCTTGCGGAACTGAAAAAAGCCGCAGCTTCCAACTGATATTCAAGGTCGTTTATCATGCGTACCGCATTTGCTGTTATTTTTGCAAGTGCGGTATTTTTTATTCCGGCGGTTTTGGCAAAGGATTCTGCTGCTTTGGAAGAGCGGGCCCGCCGCGGCGAGATTGAAGCTCAATATCTTCTGGCGGTCAACACCTTTTTTGGCAAGGGGAGGGCCGCCAATCCGGTGGTGGCAGTATATTGGTTCCGTCGGGCCGCCGATGCCGGTCATGCCGCTTCCCAGTACAATCTTGCCCGCTGCCTGGAACGGGGGTGGGGCTGCAGTAAATCTCCGGCCCAAGCTGTGCGCTATTACCGGATGGCGATGGAAAAAAAATTGCCGGAAGCTGCTTTGCGTTATGCTGAATTACTCTATCAGGGAGTCCCGGCAGAGAAAACTGACGTCGAAAATTTCCCGGAATTGAAGTCAGATCCGGAACAGGCACTGCAGATCATGCGTCAGATCGCACTGACTTCAGAAAAGGGAAAAATCCAGCTTGCCCGCTATCTTTTCAAAGATGCTCCGAAACACGGCCGGGAGTTGCGGGAGAGACTTGCCGTGTATACAAAAAATCCCAAGGCCAATCCGGACGCTCTGGTGCTCTATTCAGCCTGTTTGCGCTCCGGTATCGGCGGCAAAGTTGATATTGCCGGAGGTATCACTGTTTTGCAGCGGGCCGCGACATCCGGCAATGCAGAAGCAATGGCTCAGCTGGCTGAAATTTATGCAGCCGGCAGCGGTCTTGCTCCGGATCTGAAGCGTTCCGCCGGATTGACCCGTCGTGCTGCTGCCATGGGTAACCAGCGTGCGCTGGTCAATCTTGGAAAAATGTATCAGAGCGGCATTGAAGCAGAGTATGATCCGGTTGAAGCAGTAAAATGTTTTCAGCGGGCCGCTGAAAGCGGCTATCCTCCGGCAAATTGCGCTCTGGGTGATTGTTATGCCCGGGGAGTCGGAATTGAACAGAATTGGCAGCAGGCATTTGAATATTACCGGCTCGCTGCCAGCGGCGGGGACGAAAACGGATGTTTGAAACTCGGAGAATGTTACGCTTCGGGAAAGGGCGTTGCCAAAGATGAAACCGCCGCATTTTACTGGTACCGCCGGGCAGTTTCCTTCGGTTCTGTTGCCGGGATGCGCAAAATGGCGATCGCTCTGCTCGATGGCAGAGGCGTGCGCAAAGATCGGGAAACCGGATTAAAAATGCTGCAGCGTGCCGCAGATGGCGGCGACAGAACCGCCCGGTTTATGCTCCAACAGTCCGGAATATGAGAATTTCTGCAGAGATTTGACAAATGCAGATATATACACTATATTACGTCTTTCAGAAAAGAAATATTTTAAAGGTAGCCTGGTGTTAGCTCTTTTTAATTTACTGTCTGCATTTTTTGTCATCTGGCGTGGCGTACTGACCATTCCGGTACGCAGAATCGTACTCAAAATTGCTTTGAGTATGGTGGTGATATTGGCTGCATTTAAATTTCAGATACTTCATTTTTTCGGAGGTCCGCTCTATTTCGCTCCGGAATTGCCCCGCTGGCTGCTGTTATCAGGGGCGGTGGTTTACAGTATTCACTTTATATTTTTTCTGCTGCTGCTGACGGCAGAATTTGTGCGGCTGTTCATAAATCTGGCGTTAGCGGTTTCCCGCCGTAAAGTTCCGGAGAAGTACCGCAAGTTTGCCCTTTGGATAAATCCGGCATTGCTGCTGTTGGCATTGACGACTGCAGCGATCGGGATCGTCAGCGGCACCGCTGTTCCTGGTGTGCGTAAGGTGAATCTGGTTATCGATGGTCTGCCGATTGCCGCTGATGGTATGAAAATTGCCTTCCTGACGGATTTGCATATTGATCGGATGAGTGACCCGCAGCGGTTGACTGAAATCGTTGCGCAGGTCAACCGCTGTGAACCGGATGTTATTTTGCTGGGCGGAGATCTGATAGACGGCAAGGTGGAACGGATGGGTGATCTTCTGCTGCCGCTCAAAGATTTACGGGCAGAATATGGTGTTTTCGGCGTGCCGGGAAATCATGAATACTACTCCGGATTTGAAGCTTGGATGAAATTTTTTACTGAAAAATGCAATGTCCGGATGCTGATAAATTCCGCAGTGAAACTGCCTTGCGGATTGACTTTGGCCGGGGTCGGTGACCCGGTCGGAAAGCGTTTCAAATTGCCAACGGTGAATTTTCGCCGGGCATTTGAGAATGTCGGTGCAAATGAAGCGGTTATTTTGCTCGCTCACCGGCCCGGGGTGGCAAGAGAAGCTGAAAAAATGGAGATCATGCTTCAATTGTCCGGTCATACTCACGGTGGTATGCTGCCGGGGTTGGCTGCGATCGTGAAGCGGATGAACGGCGGATTTGTTTCCGGGAAATACCGGATCGGCAAAACGTTGCTCTATGTTTCCAACGGCAGTGGTATCTGGAGCGGGTTTCCGGTACGCCTTGGAGTCCCCCCGGAAATAACTTTGATAAATTTAAAAAGAAAAAAATAAAAATCTGCCGCCGGCAGTTCCGCCGGACGCCGGATGAGTTACAGGTATAAAAGTTTTTCAGACTGAAATAAATAATAAAGGAATTTTGAATTATGAAAAGTAAAGTGTTGATGATTCTGGGAATGGTTCTTGCTGCCGGTGTGTTCAGCGGATGTCTCTGTTGCCGGTTCGGCGGATGTCCTGCCGGAGATCATAGAAAGAAAATGGAGACGGTCGAAACTGCCCGTCAGAAGATCCTTGCCGGAAAAGCCGGATGTGTTATCATTAAAAACGGCAAGATCATCCATGATGAGAATGGCAGAGGTATTTCCCCCATTCTTGATATCTACCGTCAGTATCCGGATAAAATGGAAGGTTCTGTGCTGGTGGACAAGGTCATCGGTAAAGCCGCCGCCATGGTCGCTATCTGCGGCAAAGTGAAATTTGTTCACGCCGAACTTATCTGCGACAGTGCTGTGGAAATTTTGAAGAAAAATAATATCGAAGTCACCTGGACTTTGAAAGTGAAAGATATTCTCAATCGCCGCCGCTCCGGTCTTTGTCCCATGGAACAGACGGTGCTGAATATCAGTGATCCCGCCGAAGGAGTGAAAGCTCTGGAAGCTGCTGTCGCCAAAATGAAAGCGGTTCAAAAGTAATTGCGCAATTTGGAGCGATATCATTCGCCCCGCCCCGGTAATTGCGTATGCGGCAGTATGCTGTGCGTACGCTTGCGTCGTCCTGCGGAATATTTTATTCGTGGTGATAACTGCCGCCATTGAGGTAGTTCAGGGCGCGGAAAAGCTGTTCGCAGAGCAGGTAGCGTGCCATTTCATGAGTAAAGGTCAACTTTGAGAGTGACCAGAGATGATTTGCCCGTTGTTTTACTTCCGGGGCAAGTCCGAATGGACCGCCGATGACAAATACGGCCCGGCGGTCAAGAGCTTCAAGTTTGGAGGCAAATTGGACGGTATTCCATTGATTTCCCTCTTCTGATAAGACGAAAATGGTGGAGTTCCGTTCTTTGTCCAGTTCCCGGATGATGGCACTGCCTTCATTGGCTACGTTGCTGTCCGGCAGGATGGTGAGTTCAGTTTTTCCGTATTTGCGCAGACGGACCTGCAATTCATCGATCAGCTTATCCAGATTTTTATCCTTCATTTTGCCGACGGCGATGATTTTTATAAAGCGTTCACACTGCATCAGTTGCCGTGAACTCCCTGCACGGTTGTCTCCATTTTCTCTTTTTTGGAGATGTCCCGGGTCATCCAGCCGGGGTTATTCATGGTGATCCAGGAGTAGATGCAGACCCACGAAAGAGCGAGCAAGCTGAACAGTGCACTGACAAACGCCCACGCTGCTTTGAGCGGAGTTTCACGATGAGCGTAGAGCACCGCCGGTATCGTTGCCCAGAGCCAGGTGAAAAACAGTGAATAACTGGCCATGAAAAGCAGATTTCCGGAACAGTGGATCAAGGTGAAGATCATCAGCGGGAACATTATCACCGGCAGCATCAACCCCAGCAATTGACAGACCAGATTTACTTTCAGCGCAGTCAGCCGCCAATCTCCGAAGTTGAACCGCTTGTAAAAATGGCGGATCATCAACAGGCCTTCCCGGACATCACCCCGGGTCCAGCGGATG
This sequence comes from Victivallaceae bacterium, assembly GCA_045648225.1. Taxonomy (GTDB): domain Bacteria; phylum Verrucomicrobiota; class Lentisphaeria; order Victivallales; family Victivallaceae; genus UBA1784. The sequence goes on from JAZRNP010000376.1 coordinate 6,088, forward strand.
AGCGTGCGGCAGAGCTGAGGAT
>JAZRNP010000377.1:0-1168 GCA_045648225.1 Victivallaceae bacterium
CCCGATAAACCGATATTCCTGATCGACCATATGCCCGCCGGAAGCACGGTTTATGACAGCGACACCTGGGGCGTGGGATGGCGACGCCGGATTTTGGAAAAATATCCGCAAATTGTGCAGTTTTCCGGACACATCCACGGCACTCTTGCCAATGAATTGAATATCTGGCAGGGCAAATTTACCGCCGTAAATGTCGGCGGATTGGCCTACTGGCACGCGGTGCTCCTTGGCAATGTGGTGGCCTCCCGGCATTCCGATATGGCTCTTATCATGGAAGTCTACCCCGAAAAATTGGTTATGCGCCGCTTTTTCGCCAAAAGTAAACGGGAATATCAGCCAGAAACTCCGTGGGTGGTCGCTCTTCCCTATTCTCCGGAAACGGCTCTTTATACGCCGGAAAAGCGAAAAGCTTCTTCAGCTGCTCCGGAGTTCGCCCCCGGAGCCAAAGTTGCTGTCAATGTTGAGCACGATGGTGCGGTGGTGAAGTTCCCGAAAGCCAACCACAAAGACGGTGTGTTTTTCTATCAGCTGGAACTTTTCCGCAAGGATAACGGCAAGTGGGTGCGTTTCAGCCGTAAAGATGTGATGGGTGATTTTGATCTCGATCCGCGTCCCGATACGGTCGGAACCTTTATCAACAACGGTTATTTTGATTCCAACAAAGAGTACAAAATTGAAGTTGCGCCGCATCACATTTACGGCAAAGTCGGCAAAAAAATCTCCGGTGAATTTTCCACCCGAGAGGTCAAAAATGATTCCACCGTCGTTTTTGAAAGCAGCACTCCGATGAAAGATTGCAAATTTCTGGAGGGACTTTACAGCAATACTCCGGTCAAACTTGCTTCTGACGGATATTATGAGTTTAAGCGCGAAGCCCGCCTGGTCTTCCCTGATGAAATTTGGGCAGGTCCCACTTACACTCAGTTTCGGATTACGGTGAAAATGCATGGACGGCAGGGCAAATTACGTTGGACTTTGACCATGCGCAATCCCAAACCTACCAGCAACGGCAACAACCGTTTTTATACTGAACCCGGCGACAATGGAGTTCAGCGTTATGTTATTGATATGTATAAAAGCCGTCCGAATTATAAATATCATCTGCTTATCCGCGAAGGCAGCCCCGGAAAAGTCCGCTTCGATTATATCAAAATCGAACGCATGAACG
>JAZRNP010000378.1:0-3923 GCA_045648225.1 Victivallaceae bacterium
GGCGCGGTGAATTCATACGCTGCAGTTTCCAGAGTCTTGACACCGAAGGTGTTGGGGGCGCAGGAAACCAGCTGACGACGGGTGAGCGGGTTGCGGTCGGTCGGGAAATAGTCATTGAGACGGCAGGCACGGTTTTCAGCACTGCTTACACCGTAGTCATGGTTGCCGGTGCAGAGGATGTAGGGCAGTTCGCCGTCCATGCGTTCCATCAGACGGGAGAAGGCTTTCCACTGCTCATGGGCGATCAGATCCCGAAGTCTGCCGGAGCGGTAAAAGCGGGTTCCGGGGATTCCATCGACATATCCCTGGTCGTTGCCGTAGGTCAGGTCTCCGGTGAAAAGAACCTGCTGGATGTTCATCTCTTCGCGGCGACGGACCATCCACGCCAGCATCATATCCATGATACCATGGTTTTCGATCTGCTTGATATAGGTCTGAGTATCCGGAACAACGACCATGGTCCAGGAACCGTTGGCACTCAGTTTGGGATGACGGACGACCGGTTTTTTCGCAGCTTTTTTCGCAGGGGCTGCTTTTTTTGCTGCCGGAGCGGTCACTGCAGGTGCAGCTTTTGCCGGAGCTTTCGGAGCAGGAGCCTGGGGTTCGGTTGTGGCGCAGGCACCGCAAAAAATCATTGCAGCAGCCGCACAGAAAAGCGTACTTTTTTTCTTCAACATGATTCTACCTGTATTTATATGGTTTGAGTTACGATTTGTTTAAGATACATCCCGAAATCCGGTTTTGCAAGTTACAGCGGGAAAAATATTCTGAAATATGCTTTGCAGGGTTAAAGGATCATTGATTTTTCAGCAAGATGGTGATACATTAACAGAATGCTTATTTATTCGTACTTCGGGGTTTGTTTATGAATTCGATTGAGATGATGGCTCGCCGGGCAAAATCTGCCGCCCGGATGCTGCGCAGTGCTCCGGTCGCAAGCCGGGCAGAAGCTTTGAAACTGATGGCGGATGAGCTTGTTGCCCGTCGTCAGGAGGTCCTTGAGGCCAATGCTGCCGATATCGCCGCCGCAGGAGAATTGACTCCGGCATTTAAAAAACGGCTGACTGTTGATGAAAAAGTTTTCAATTATATGGTGAAACGGCTGCAGGAAGCGGCCGCTTTGCCGGACCCGGTCGGACGGATACTTGATGAACACACCATGCCCAGCGGATTGCTGGTTCGCAAGGTCGCTGTCCCAATCGGTGTATTGGCTATGATCTACGAAGCCAGACCCAATGTTACGACCGATGCCGCAGCCGTTGCCGTAAAAAGCGGCAATGCGGTCATTCTCAAAGGCGGTTCCGAATCTTTACGCACTAATGTCGTGCTCGCAGATGCCATGCGTTGTGCAGCTGTTAAAGCCGGTCTGCCGGAAGATACTGTCCAACTGGTTGCCACTGCTGACCGTTCGGCAGTCAGCGAACTTCTGAAGCAGGACAAATATGTTGACCTTATCATTCCCCGGGGCGGCAAGAGCTTGATCAAAGCCATCGCCGAAGGAACCCGCATCCCGGTTTTGAAGCACTACGACGGAATTTGCCACCAGTATATTTCCGCCGATGCAGATGTGAAAATGGCCACTGATCTGGTGGTTAATTCCAAGTGTCAGAATGTCGCAGTTTGCAACGCCCTTGAAACTCTGCTTATCGATCGGGATGCTCCCGACGGAATGCTGAAATCCATTGCAGATGCGCTGCAGCAAAACGGAGTTGAAATCCGGGGATGTGCCGATTTCTGCAAAAGAGTTCCGGGAACCATTGCGGCTGCTGAAGAAGATTGGGATACCGAATATCTGGCTCCGGTCATTTCCATCCGGCTGGTCAGCGGAATCGTTGAAGCAATGGAACATATTGCCGAACACGGTTCCGGACACACTGATGGTATTATCACCTCCAGAGAGGATTTGAAAGCGCAATTTATTGCCGGAGTCGATTCGGCATCTGTGCTGGTCAATGCTTCAACCCGGCTCTCCGGAGGAGGGGATTACGGCATGGGGGCGGTCGTCGGTATCAGTACCGACCGGCTGCACGCCAGAGGACCGGTCGGACCGGCTGAACTTTGTACTTACAAATATGTGGCTGTCGGCAATGGACAGCTGCGTGATTAATTTTTTTTGAGTGGAGATATTATGGCGAAAAAATATCAGGTCGATATGACCAATGGTCCCTTGCTCAGCAAGATAATCCGGTTTGCAATGCCGCTGATGATGGCGAATGCGATGTCGCTGATGTTTCATGCGGCGGACTTGATTGTGGTCGGACGTTATGCTTCCAGTGATGCTATGGCAGCGGTCGGAGCTGCGCCCGGATTCACTCACATCATGCTTAATTTGTTCTGGGGTGTTGCTTCTGCTGTGAATGTGCTTGTTTCCCGTTATGCCGGTGCCAAAGACCGCAAAAATATGTTCAGCACGGTTCATTCGGCAATCGCCATTGCCTGTATCGGTGGTATTGCCATGACTGTTTTCGGACTTATCATCACCCGTCCGATGATGCATTGGATGGCAGTTCCGGAAAATATTTTTGAAAAATCCTGCCTTTACATCTGGATTTGGTGTCTTGGAATTCCTTTTATGGTATTGTACAGCTTCGGCAGTGCGATCCTCCGGGCGATCGGAGATACCAAACGCCCGCTTTACTACATGATAGCCGCCGGAATCGTCAATGTCGGGCTCAACCTGATCTTTGTTATTGTATTTAAAATGGATGTGGCCGGAGTTGCCATCGCGACGAAGCTTTCCAATGTACTTTCGGCAGTACTGGTTCTGCGGGCACTCAATGTCTCCAGAGAACAGTACCGGTTGATCTGGAAAAGAGTTCACGTCAATTGGTCAATATTCAAAGAGATGCTGCGGATCGGTATCCCCGCCGGTGTGCAGGGAATGCTCTATTCATTTTCCAATATGATAATCCAGTCAACGATCAACTCGTTCGGAGCCAATGCGATCGCCGGAAGTACCGCTGCCTTGAGTTTGGAAGGCGTTATTCACGTGGCATTCAGCTCTTTCGGTTTGGCGGTGGTGAGCTTTGTCGGACAGAATAATGGTGCAGATAAACCCAAACGGGTCATCCGCAGTATCTGGTTGTGTCTGGCGTGTTCTTTTACGACCGCAATTATTCTGGGCTGGACGGCTTTGATATTAAAACGTCAGCTGCTTGGAATTTATAATTCCAGTCCGGTCGTGATCGACTGGGGATGTATCCGGATGAATTATCAGCTGCCATTCTATTTCCTGGTGGCGACTATCGAAGTTTTTACCGGTTCACTGCGCGGCCTTGGTTATTCGCTCGGACCTACGATCATCTCCATGATCGGTGCCTGTGCACTCCGGGTTGCATGGATAATTTTCATATTCCCACTGAATCCGTGCATGGAAAATGTCATGATCTCCTATCCGGTTTCCTGGGCTCTGGTCGCCGTCGGTACCGGAATCATGTTGATTTTTGTCTGCCGGAAAATGCTGCGTAAACACAAAGAGAATGCAGCACAGCCGAATGCTGCTTGAATAACCACCCCGGGAGGTGTAAAGTGAGCAATTGCCGCCGTCCATTGAAAATATATTTCGCCGGAGATCTCTTTGACAGCAAGGATCTCGGCGGCAATCTGCTGCTTGCCAATGCAATTGAAAAAGTTTCCGGGGGACGTTATCAGGTGATGCTGCCCCAGAATGGCGAGTGTGAAGTTGTCGAGCGCACCTCTCAAACCATCCGGGATGCTGATTTTGAACTGTTGTACAAATGTGATGTGCTGGTTGCCAATTTCGACGGTCCGGATCTTGACTCCGGAACGGTGGTGGAATTTTGTTTTGCCAAAATGGTGGATATGCCGACCGTTCTGCTGAGAAGTGATTTCCGGGACAGTGGAGATCATACTCTGCCCGATGGGGAACCGTGGAATCTCATGTGTAAGTCGGAGGCCAAGCG
>JAZRNP010000379.1:0-2666 GCA_045648225.1 Victivallaceae bacterium
CGGCAGCGATGCTGACTTCCAACGCTATCTCGAAATTAAATAAATTTTAAAAGTACAGGGTAGGTTTATGAAGAAAAAATTTTTCGCAAAACGATTGTTTCAGTTGATCTTTTTTTCAACGCTGTTGTTGCTGGCATCGTGTAAATCATTTGCAGTTGTCCATTCCGCAAATCCGGTACCTCCTCAAGTCCGGATCGGACTCTATGTCGACCGGGGAAGTTCCGGAGGAGGGGTCTTCCATTGGGCAAATCTGATCGAATTTTCTCCGCAGGCACAACTTGTCACCATCACCGGACAGGATATCCGGGATGGCAAATTGAGTTCGATCGATGTACTGCTGATGCCGGGCGGCTATCCGAACCGGCAGTACGGTTCAATGAAGCCGGAGGGGATCGAGATCCTCCGGACATGGGTGAAAAACGGCGGCGGATATGTCGGCAGTTGCGCCGGACTCAGCTGTGTGCTGAATCATAAGGGACGGCTTCGTCTGCTGCCCTTTTACCGGAAATCCAATTCCGGAGGTGCCTCCGGTAATACCCAGATCGAAGTTTCCGAACGCGGCGCCCAACTGCTGGGCGTCAAACCCGGTAAACGGGTCGTGACTTATGCCAGCGGCCCCATCCCCGCCCGCGGAAGAAATCTGGATCCGACGAGCACCGGCGAAGTGTTGGCGGTCTACAAAAATTCCATCAGCTATTACGGCAAGCCTCACGGCAATATGTATGATCAGCCTGCGTTGATCTACGGAACTTTGGGTAAAGGCAAAGTGATTGCCAGCAGTTATCATCCGGAATACCGGGAATCGACAATGGATCTTTCTCTCGGAGCAATCTATGCGGTAAGCGGTGTGAAACTTACTCCGCAGTTTCCGGAAAAAATTCGCCGGCCGATCCGGGTCGGAGTCAACGCTTCGGCGATGATGGGCCATGAGCCGATCAAAGCGGCGCTTGCGTTGGAACGGCAGAAGCATATCGATGTCAGATATTTCACTTTGCCTCATATTGATGATGGTGATCTCAACCACATCGATGTATTGATCCTGCTGGATGGTATTGCTGAAAACAACCGGAACTTTTTCTGCCGGGGTGAGCGCTGGGAAAAGCTGAAGCGTTTCATGGAGCGCGGCGGTATGATCCTGGCTTCCGGCAATGCGGCGACCCCGCTTCCTGACCATCGTAATTTGAAGAAGTTGCCCGCCGGAGTCGACTTCACCAGGTATCTCCCTGAACAGTATTAATTACAGCCGGCACGCTCTTGCGTGCGCCGACCGGCGAGAGGCTGTTATTGAATAAAATAAAAAAACCGCATCGGAAAATTTTTCCAATGCGGTAATTTTTTAACCTGAGGGGCAGCGATTACTTTTTGCTGACACGTTCGGCATAGGTGCCGGTACGGGTATCGATTTTGACGATGTCGCCCTGGTTGATGAAAAGCGGAACCTGGATTTCGAAACCGTTGTCGATTTTGGCCGGTTTCATAACGTTGGTAGCGGTATCGCCACGGACGCCCGGTTCGGTTTCGACGATCTCTTTTTCGATAAAGGTCGGCAGAGTGATTTCGATGGGTTCACCGTTGAAAATGATGAAGTTGCAGAGGCTTTCCTCCAACAGGAAATAGGCTTTGTCGCCGAGTTTTTCCGGAGCGACGCTCAACTCTTCGTAGGTTTCAGGATCACTGAAAACGAAGTTGTGACCGTCGTTGTAGGAGTAGTACATTTCGCGTTCTTCGATGTTGGGTTCATCGATTTTATCGGTGGGACGGTAGGTTTTTTCCATTCCGGAGCCGTTGATCATGTTTTTCATGCGGCAGCGGTAGAGGGCGGTTCCTTTGCCCGGTTTGCAGAATTCAAATTCGGTGATGACCCAAGGGGTACCGTCGATCTCGATTTTCAGACCTTTTTTCAAGTCGGAAGCACTGAACATTTGTTCTTTCTCCAATTGTTGTTTTTGTTTAGGATAAAATTGTTATTCTGTATAATATAGCACCGGAAACCGTTTTTTTCAAGTCTGCCTTGAAAAAAGCTCCATTCAGGGCTATATTATATATGAATGTATTGTTTACTGTTAATACGGGGAAGATTATGCCTATTACCGAAATACTTGAAAAAAATGCGGCACTTTACGGCAAAGATACTGCATTGATCGAAATCAATCCGCAGGAATTGGAAAAACGCCACAGTTCATGGCGGGAGTATTCGCTTATTGAACCGGGACGCTCCGATGCTTTCCGCAGTGAGCTGACTTGGGAAGAATTCGACCGCAAGGCAAACCGGCTCGCCAATTTTCTGCTTACCCGGCGAATCAAAAAAGGTGATAAAGTCGGTATTCTTTTGATGAATTGTCTCGACTGGCTGCCGCTTTATTTCGGTATCTTAAAGAGCGGTGCCATCGCTGTGCCGCTGAATTTCCGTTATACTGCCGAGGAGATCAAATACTGTTTGGAACTGGCCGATGTCGATTATCTCTTTTTCGGACCGACTTTTGTCGGACGTGTGGAAGCGATCTGCGACCGGATGCCCCGGATAAAATCTTTCATCTATGTCGGCTGCGACTGTCCGAGTTTTGCCGAATCTTACACTGATCTCGTTTCGTACTGCTCCAGCAAGGCCCCGAAGGTGCCGATTGAGGATGACGATGAAGCGGCGATCTATTTTTCCAGCGGTACCA
>JAZRNP010000380.1:0-2743 GCA_045648225.1 Victivallaceae bacterium
CTCTGTCGAGCCATGAAGCGAAGCCTTTTCAGGCTTCATATTTTTTTGCCTTGGAATCAAGGCAAAAAAATGGTCGGGATGGGGGGATTCGAACCCCCGACTTTCTGCTCCCAAAGCAGACGCGCTAACCAGACTGCGCTACATCCCGGTGGGTTATCGATCCGGCGGCGGTGAATGCAGATTTCCGGATAAAAAAATGGTGGGCGGTAGGGGACTCGAACCCATGACCTCTGCCGTGTGAAAGCAGCGCTCTAACCAGCTGAGCTAACCGCCCGAAAATGGCATCTCCAACGGGATTCGAACCCGTGTTGCCGGGATGAAAACCCGGTGTCCTAGGCCTCTAGACGATGGAGACACATCAATTCGTACAGTTGCATAATATATATCCGTATTTGATTTTTTGCAAGGTTATCAACGAAAAAATTCCGTTTTTTGTACGCCTGTATTGCAATCACCGCAGGGATATGGTATATTATACCATATTTTTCACAATAAATCTCGAGGACTATATATGGAGAATTTTGAACGCTGCCGTCAGTTGGCACTTGATATTCTGCGCCCGTCCCAGCGCGATCTGGAACATGGACTTGAACTGCATAAAAATTCTTTTGTTTTTGATGCTTACGGATTTATGCCGTTGGGTAACGGTTACAATGCCCGGCTGAATGAGTTGATCGCTGCCGGAGCCAGCCGGGATGAATTGCGCTACTGTTCGGAAGAGTTCAGGATGAACAGCTCTTTTGACGATCCGGAAGTGGTCGCTTCGCTCAAGGAAGCATGGGATTACGCCGGTGTAGACTGTGTTTTTCAAAATTCCGGAGTTGAGAGCAACTGCATTGAAGATTTGCTTCAGCGGCTCGGCTGTTACACCCACATTGTCGATAAGCTTTCCGATATCTATGGACGGGCGGTATTCCCCGAACAGTTGACCGACAACTGGAAACGAGGCAAAAAATCGCTTTATATGACGACCAATGCGGTTCCGCTGCCGATGAAAAACTGTTCTGTCGAAGAATCGCTGATGTATATCAGTGTGTTTTTTAAACTCGGCGTCCGGATGATGCATCTGACCTATAATCGCCGCAACCTGATCGGAGACGGTTGTTGCGAACAGGCCAACGGCGGTTTGAGCGATTTCGGTAAAATGGTCGTTGCGGAAATGAACCGGGTCGGCGTCATTCCGGATGTGGCTCACAGCGGATTACGGACCAGTTACGATGCCGCAAAGTGTTCACGTAAACCGATGGTTGCCAGCCATGCTGTTGCCGGTGGATTGTCCACCCATTGCCGCTCCAAGAGTGATGAAGTGATTCAGGCGATCAAGGAGACCGGCGGTTTTGTCGGCATTTGTGCTCATTCGCCGTTTTTGCAGCATGAGATGAATATCAAAACCTACATCGATCATATCGATTATGTTGCCCGGAAATTCGGGGTCGATCATGTTGCCATCGGAACTGATCACGGTTATGCTTTGAGGGCGTCTGTCCCCACTGAAAACACTCCTTCCCGTCAGCGCAAATATTGGGAATCATATTGGAGCGAACCGGCCGGTATCTCTCCGGAAATCCGGGATCAATATGATTCAATGATATGGACCAACTGGCCAATGTTCACGGTGGGCCTGGTTCAGCGCGGCTACACGGATGATGAGATCCGGAAAATCATTGGCGGCAACGTCCTCCGGGTCTGTCAGGAGACTCTGGCATGAGCGATCTGATCATTAAACGGGCCGGTTTCGAGGATGTTGAAACTCTGGTGACTCTCCGTTTGGAAATGCGCCGGGAACGGGAAAGTGCCGTGTTGGAAATCCCGGAAACGGAGTTCGCCGGAATTTTGAGAAAATATTTTTCCGATGCCGTAAAAAATGGAAGTTTTGTTTCATTTATTGCCTGGGACGGCGAAACTGCGGCGGCATGTTCCGGTCTGTCTGTGGTCGCTCTGCCGCCATCGTACGGCGATTTGAGCGGTAAAAAAGGGTATATCACCAATATGTACACCCGGAAAGAATACCGGGGGCAGGGGATCGCCCGAAAATTGCTGGACTGTTTAAAAGAGTACGCCAAATCCGAAGGTTGTACCACTTTGGCACTCAACGCTTCTGATGCCGGGTATCCGGTTTACAAAAAATACGGATTCAAAGATGTTTCCGGCGAAATGAAATTGAAAATATAGGATTGATCAATGAAAAAATTTTTGCTGTTGTTTTGTTCGGTCGCAACATTTCTGCTTATTGGAGCTGAACCGCTGCTGCGTTTCGGAGCGATTTCAGACAATCACTTGAATAACCGCAAACCGGATTCCTGGGAGCGCACCCGGATGGCGTTTGAATTTTTCAAAAAGCAGGATGTGCATTTTTTCGTTGATTCCGGGGATATCACGGATACCTTTCAGCCGGATATGTTCCAGCTGTGGCGCAAAATGTATCTGGAAGTTTTCAATGATGAAAAAAGCCGTCCCGATTTTCTGATGATTCCTGCCGGACACGATAAATCCGGCGCCGAATCCACTGCCAAAGGCTATGCCGAATTTGTCCGTCTGACCGGTTCCGGCGCCGTCAATCCGGTGAAAGTCGTCAACGGATTTCACTTCGTTTCGCTTGCTCAATGGGAAAATATCAAGATTTTGAAGCGCAATCTGGATGCTGCCGTCGCGGCGTCACGTCCGGGCCAACCCATTTTTGTGGTCACTCATGTTCCCCCCAGAAGCACCACCGGCGGCAGCGGCGGCAAAGCCAGCGGCGATG
>JAZRNP010000381.1:0-6787 GCA_045648225.1 Victivallaceae bacterium
GCGGCTTCTTCCAGAAGTTTGATCTGCTTCCGGTTGTTCTCAATCAAATCATCATACGCCGAAAGCACATCCGCAATCTTCCGCTGGATTTCAATCGAGGGGACATATGCCATATATGAGGCTAATTTACCCTGACTCAAATTTTGGATATTTGCGCCAATGCTGCAACCAGCAATTGCTTTTCTAAAATTTTCACTCTTAAATAAATAAGCAAAAAACAATGGATCAAAACTTTCGTAATTTTTTATTCTTGCCCGAATGCAAAATCCTGAAAAACTTGTATTTTTAGGAGGATTTTTTATTAACATTGATCGACCAACAAGAGCTTTGTTCCCATTTGAGCGGACAAATACAATATCACCGTCTTTCAATAAATTACACTCTCTTACGATTGTGCTGTCAATATGACGAAGTGTTGAGTAATCAGGAAATAATTCTTCTCCAAAATCGGAAACACCAATAAGGTAAGTCCCATTTTCGCAGTAAGAAGATTTATCAAAGTTTATACCATTTGAAAAATCAGCAATATCACCAAGTCTTATGTTTTGCCATTTACTCATGCGACACCTCCAAGAGTCAATGTGTCCAGATTAATCGAGAATGGATGGTTATTATTGTGACAGTATTCGTTAAACTGATTAGCTAGCCAATTGTATTTTGCATTCAAATCAAGTTTTTGTAAGTTCAGAATTTTCTTGTATTCGGCAATAATAGTAGCTCTTGTTTTCTCAATCATAACAGAACGTTCTGTTTCAGAAAAATGTTTTTCCAAAAAATCAAAATTATCTAAAAAATACAATCCGTCATAATCCCGTTTCAGTCCCTCAAGATTCAAGTTGTCAATTTTGATGCCGGGAAATATGACAGGATCAACAATTATCCTTGGATAAACAGCGGCCTTGGATTCCAAATCATACGCTTTGTAAAGAGCTTCTCCGTAAGCGAATGTATTATTCATGAAAAACTTGCCTTGTGTAATCGCTCCCCTGACAATCGCTCCAAAAATAAGCGCATATGTTTGAAATAACCTGCAAAATGCCTGTACTTCAATAAACTCCGAAATAGAACATTGTGCATTATCTGTCTTCTTTGCAATAATAATATTGTCACTAAAAATTTTTATATCAATACCGTTTATTCCCACTTTTTTTAATTCATACTGCATTCTCCATGCTGCATAATAAATGGAGTTTACTTTTTGCAAAAACGCATTACTTTGACTTTGCGAGGTCATATGTTTGCGTGCCCCAAGGAAATCTAAATGAGCAACAATATATTCCGATTGTTGCGGCGGGTTAAAATTTTTAGGTGGTCTCTGCTTGTATATTACTCTAAGATTTTCGTGTAATGTGTTGGTATCAATCCATGGATTACTTAAAATTGCGTAATCAATGACAGACTTCTTGTATTTGTCGCGTTCTGAGCAAAATCTGTTAAAAAGTTCAATGGTAAACAAACATTTTCTAATAGAATATTCTTTATTTTCCAGATATTTTGTATATTCAGAAAAAAGCATTCTCTTTATCTCTTCTAACAAATCTGGAATACGCTGATTTGATTCTTTATTCAGTAAATCAAACGTCCGGAAAGGATTAATAAAAACTTTGCCATCGACATCGTGCAAGCATACTTTTGAAAAAATTTCATTCCCCAACAAGGTCTCATAAGGTGCTTTTTCAAAAACTCGATCGTCAAAAATTACCATGGGCAACGGCTCGGTCATCATTAACTCATAAGCTCTGACCAAGGCTTCTCCATAAACAAAGACGGATTGATGGTCATTTTCCTCTGGTTGAAGTTTGACAATCGCGAATTTACCAACTGTTATAGCCCCATGCAAGAATAATCCATAGGTCAAGGCCATTGTTTGAAATGCAGCACAAAATTTAGCAACGGTATAACAATATGAAGGGAATTTATTACCTTCAATTATTTCAACACTAAGCAATATGTTATTGCTGAATATTTTTACCTTTACTATCGGATCACCGTCAATATTTACTTTATCCGGCCATTTCATCACATCATTATAAATCCATGCCAACTGAGCCAACAACAAATCACTATCTTGAGGATTCTGCATTTTATTTTCACAGTCCATTATCTCAAGATAAGCAACGATATGTTCTTTTTGTGTCGGGGGATTGCTTTGAGAGGGAGATGGGTGATCGCTCATGCTTTACCTCGCTTGAGTATAACTGTCGTAGTGTCTGGTTCATCGTAAATTGTCGATGGAATAACACATTGCTCATAAGCATGTTTTTTTACTAACTCGTTAAATTTATTTATAAGCCAGTAATATTTTTGCTTTACTCGCAAATCATCTCTATTTTCTGAATACATTTTTGAAATTACAACACGAATTTCTGTCAAAAAACAAAGTGTTTTTTCGGGATCAGTAATGATCGAACCAATAAAGTTCACGCACCATTCACCATCTGCGTCTTTGAAAAAAGTATTGTCTTTGACCGTTCTGCTCCCACCTGTAAATAGTGTATGCTTAAAGAAATTGTGGTCTATGATTATTCGGGGATATATAGCTCGTTTACTTTCCATATCATAGGCTTTCGCCAATGCTTCGCCGTATACAAAGACATCATCTATACGAAAATCTCCAAATGTTATTGCTCCTCTAACCAGCAATCCATGCTGCAATGCAAATGCTTGAAATACAGCTGCCCAATGAGCGACATATTGCCACTCTTCAAATATCGGTCTGCCAAATTGCACCCTTTGCGCAAACAATATATTGTCGCTAAAAATACGAATATCCAATTGCGGTTTTCCATGTGCAGGAGCATCTTCCATTGCTCGTTTTATGCCATAGTAAATTTTATATATTTGTTGCAGAAACTTGTCTCTTTCTTCGACGCTTTTCATTTTTTCGCTTGCACCTAAAAAATCCAAGTGCGCAACGATGTATTGAGATTGTTCCAATTTTTTGGGCGGTAACGGTTGATCACTCATATTCCCAGCTCCTTGAAGTTGGCGGATATCTTTTCCATCAGCTCGTTGGACTCTTGCTGCAAGGTCAGCAGTTCGGCGTGGATCTCGTGCATCCGTTCAGCGAAATCAACTCCGTCGTCTTCGGCTTCCGCAACGCCCACATACGCTCCCGGAGTCAGCGACCAATTCTTTTCTTCCACTTCGGTAATCGAAGCGATCTTGCACAAACCCGGGATATCTGCATATTTACCCTCAATCCCGAATTTGTCGGTCAGCCATTTAAAATCCAGTAACGTTTGCTTACAGGCATTATAAATTTCTTCGCGGTTGTCCAAAAATTCTTGAATGATCTTCTTGTATTTGCTGACAGAATAACCGAATCCCAATTTTGCCAGAATTTCTTTTTTCAGCTGAGTCGTTAGCTTATTATACCTCGCCAACTGTTCTTCGCAAATTTGTTTCAACAACTCTGACTCTTTTTCATATTCCGCAAGGCGGCCTTCTATTGAAAAATCTTGATTCTCCGCTGTTTTCGCATTGGCATCAAGAACTTTTTGCATTAAATCCTTATCAAAAACCCTTGAAAGACACAGTGCCCACAGATTTAACATCGATTTCGCATCACGTCGTATCGAATCCTGATATTCTTTGATCAGTTCCCGATACTTTTCGTTTTCTCCGCGATAGAGCCAGACGATCGCGTTCAGGTTTTTCAGCTGCCATTCGCTCCATTCGTTGAGGGTGCGGTCAACTTCGGTATAATAGTTGCGGGCATCGATGAAAAGAATTTTATCTTTCAACGTTTCCGCTTTGCCTTTGTCAAAGAACCAGAGCGAACATGGTAGACTTTTCGTGTAAAAGAAGTTATTGCCCACGCTGACCATTACATCAACGTGTCCGGTTTTGACCAATTTTTCACGGATATCTTTATCTTTACCCTGACTGTCGGTGGAACTCGATGCCATGACAAAACCCGCCCGGCCGACCTCATTCAAATAAGCGTAAAAGTAGGAAATCCACAGATAGTTGCCGTTGCCAACCTCTTTGGATTTATTGACGGCAGGCATTCCGAAAGGCAATCTGCCCGCAGCTTCGGCAGATTCCGCTTTAACTTTATCCACGTTAAAGGGTGGATTCGCCATCACATAATTACATTCGCCCGCCAGATTGTGAGCGTCGTGATAAAAAGAGTTTGCTTCATCTCCTGATTTGATAGCTCCATTCAACCCATGTACTGCCATATTCATCAGACAGAGTTTGGCGTTGTAGTCTACCTTTTCCTGACCGTAAAAGGTCATGGTGTTGTTGGCAATCATTCCGGCATGGTTGACAAAATCACCGGTCTGTACGAACATCCCTCCCGAACCGCACGCCGGATCAAGCAAAATTCCATGGCTCGGTTCAAGGACATTCACGATCATTTTTACCAGAGATTTCGGAGTAAAGAATACTCCGTCATCCGAAGCAATATTTTTGGCAAACTTATTGAGGAAGTATTCGTAAATCCGCCCGAAAACATCGCCGCCGACTTCGTCCAGAGCATCGTTATTGAAAATACGCAAGAGTTCTGACAACAATTCATCGGAAAACATCGTGTATTCCTGCGGCAGCACGCCTTGCAGCTGTTCGCTTTGCTGTTCAACCAAACTCATTGCATTGTTGACCGCTTCGCCCAAACTGTTGATCGGCATACCGTTAATGTCACTCAAACCAGCTTCAGCAATATTCGCAGGAAGATTCACCAAATAGGGATATTGAGCAGCTTCCGGCAGAAACAGCGCACTTTTGGATTTGAAATCGTTGGCATCAACCGGCAACACTCTGCCATTGCGTACCGGACGATTGGCAAGAACCTCTTTTTCCACCAGTTTAAAGCGGCTGTAAGCATAACGCAGAAAAAGCAGTCCCAAAACCGGCATACAGTACTGATTGGACGTAAGTTTTGAACCGGCACGGAGCAAGTCGGCAGATTCCCAGAGATCACTTTCAAGTTTGCGGATATTGATGATCATTTTTCCACCTCCGCATCCGCAGCTTTGCCGGATTTCACCCAGGCATCTACTTCATCCTTTTTGAATTTCCACAATTTGCCAATGCGATGTCCGGGCATTTCTCTTTGTTCCAGCCAGCGGTAAACAGTTTCCCGGCGAATGCCCAGATATTCGGTAATTTCTTTCAGCGACAGCCAACGATCTTCCATGATGAAAACTCCATTGAGGTAATTACTTTTGTTCAATGGTAAGATAGCACAAAAAAACGACATTTCCAGTGCTTTTGTCAACTTTTCAGTTATTTTGTGTGACTTTAAGGTAACGTTTTTCTATTGTCATAAACAGTCAGAGAGTTGCCCGGATGCTCCGGACAACTCTCCAATAATCGTATTTTACAATTTGCGAATTATGATCAAAAAACTGCCACAAATGAATGGCGTGACTCCGATTATTTGAACATTTTTCACTTCCTGTGGGCAGCAGCCTTACCAAGGGATTTACCGGGCAGATGATTATCCATCACTTGAATATAACTTTTTGATTTTATTTCAACTTGCTCAAATCAATGCCGGTGGCTTCCCAAAAGAGGGTGTCTTCGACCGGTTTGTTGTCGATCTCCCAGAAGTGGTTCATCACATCTTCCACAACCAGCGGCGCATTGGCAAGGTACTCTTCAAGAGCCTTTACTTCAATACCGTTGTCCGCTTTGAGTGCGGCGGCGTTGTTGAGCAGCGCGGCAAAGAAGTTCGCTCCGGCGGGCTTCTTTATTGAAGCGGTGTTGAAGGTGCAGACGATCAATTTTCCACTGCCCACGTTGATAGCTCCGCAATGGCAGAAGTTGCGCAAGGTATCATCCGGCAGATAATCTTTAACCCCGTGAATAAGCCCTTTCATGCGGTCGCGCACCGGTTTATCCACACCGGAAACAAGTTCCGTCATCAGGCCTGGGAAGTGGTCAAGATTGAGTTTATAACCCGCTTCGATCAGGTCGTACATCGGCGCATCAAAATATTTTCCGCAGCCGACAGCATCCCGGAGAATTTCGTTGCGGATGATACCGCCGAGGTTGCTGCCGCAATCCCAGATACAGGGTTTGAAGCGTTCCAATGCGCCATGGAAATAGTAATTCTGTCCGGGGTTGTCCCGATGGTAAAAGAGTACGACCGTCTTTCCATTTTCAAGGTCGGTGAACAACTCTTTATTCAACCGGTCATAAAGGGCGATGCCGCTGTCTTTGGCATCTGCCGCAGTCTGGTCAACGATCCACTTGGCAAATTCGCCATTTTCAAGTTTGGGCGAGAGGCAATGAACATATCCGGGTTCATCGCCGACACCGCCACAGCAATGATATTCTTTCGATAATTGGAGGTATTTTTGGAATCTTACTGTTCATCGGCTTGCTGCTGCTGATTGGAAAATTCATCGTTCCCATCGCACTCGGGCTGGCATTGATCGGTATAACGTTGGTATTCTTCAAAAAATAACCCACAGGGAGATCTCTCCCTTTTTTTAGCAATAGCGTTATTTACGCTTAAATTACGGCAAAATTACGGCAAAATTACGGCAAAATATCTGAAAGGAGAATTTTGCTCAGAATAAGATTGGATGGAATCGTGCGGTTGCGAGTGCCGAATGATTTAAAATCGTGCCGTGAATTTGCCGTAAAAATGCCGTAATTTCAAGTGCGATGAGCGTGTTTTTGCACTGTTTTGCAGCATATAACAAAAAATCCGCAAAAGTTGTAAACTCTTGCGGATAAGTGTCTAAAATGGTACACCCGGCGGGATTCGACGAGGAGCGAAGCGACGAAGAGCGCGAGCAGCGCAGACCGCAGGTCGAGCAGCGCAGGG
>JAZRNP010000382.1:0-5611 GCA_045648225.1 Victivallaceae bacterium
TGCGACGGGAAGATCCGTTGTATAAGGGAAAAATCCCATTCACCGGAGAAGAGGTGCTGGAGCTGGATTTTTCAAACTTCAATATTCCCGGCAAATATTATTTTTATGTTGATTCCATCGGACGGAGCATGGATTTTGTCATCGGTCCGGAACCGCTCAGCGAAGCCTTTTATATCCACGCCCGGGGGTTGTATCACAAGCGGTGCGGCATTGCCAAAACCGTACCATTTACCGCATGGGAAAGTCCGGCGTGTCACCAAAAGGTATTTCAGGGCAGATTCCCGGAAAATGCAGAAGATTACCGCTTGAAAAAGGGTAAAGTTTCCCACGGTTTCACCGATCGTAAAGGTAATTATATTGAAGTCAAACATTTTGATTTGATCAAAAAAACTTCTTCAACATCTGCCAGAGAGTATTTGGCTCCCGGCGGTTGGCATGATGCCGCCGATTATGATCGCAGACCTTATCATTTGCGGATCGTCAGCGATCTGGCCATGGTCTATCTGATGAAGCCGGAAAATTTCATCGACGGTCAGCTCAACATTCCCGAAAGCGGCAACGGTATTCCTGATATTCTCGATGAAGCGGCATGGGGATTGAAGCATCTGCTGGCGGTTCAGCAGGAAAATGGCGGAGTCGGCACCTGGTTTGAAACTACCGGACACCCCGGCCCCGGCGAAGGTTTGCCGCATCAGGAAAAACGCACCTACTATGTCTCAGCTCCATCCCGTAACGGGACTTTGGAATACGCTTCCGCCGCTACTGCTCTTGCCCTTGCTATGAAAAAAGCCGGAGCTGAAACTGAAGCGGAAAAATTTCTCAAATCTGCCGTCAAAGCGTGGGATTTTGCCATGGACAGAAAAAATCAGCTGGTCTCCTGGTATCACCTTAACGGTAAAATGATAACTTATATGGAGAATTATCGTCTGTACGGCGAAAATCTGCTGAAAACCGGTGTCAATCTTTACATTTTGACCGGGGATAAAAAGTATCTTGTTCCGGTATCGGAGCAAAAGATACAGATCATGGAGTGTTTTAATAAAGATTTCTGGAAGTGGTCACCGCTTACCTGGATGAGTCTGGAACTTTATCCGGTTGAAGGATTGACCAAGTTACAATCTGAATACCGTAAAGTCATACTCCGTGATGCCGACAAGATGCTTGCCGATCAGGAAAACTCCTATCCCTACCGCACGCTGTGGCACGCTCACGATGCCGGATGGGTCCATGCCATGGCATGGGGAAATTATCATCCGCTGCGCCGGGCATTGGTGTTGGTGGCTGCGTATGAACTTTCCGGAGACAGAAAATATTTGGATGGAGCCTATCTTGCCAATGATTTTCACAACGGAGCCAATCCGTTGGGCCGGAGCATGACCTCCGGTTTGGGAAAAGTTTATCCGGTGGTATTTCTTGATCTGGTCAGTTACGATGGAAAATACCGCGAATTTGTACCCGGGATCACTCCTTACGGCAACACTTTCGGTCTTGACCGGAACGCAGTGAAAATGGTGTATGGAAAATATGCCGATAAACTTCCCATATTCAGAAGATATGTCAATCTGGAATTTTTGAGTGTTCCCTCCAGTGAGTTCAGTGTGTGGGAAACCATCGCTCCGGCGGCGGTGCTCAGCGGATATCTCGTTGAAAAACCGGTTCTGCCGCCGTCAGAGTTGAAAAATCGTAAACCTGCCGGCGATTTCCGGAAACTTCCCGGATACCGGGCTTTGCCATGAGGTCAAAATGAAACATAAAACCATCGAAATATTTTTATTCATAGATGCATTGGGGTGGAAGATCGTCAACGATCACCAGTTTCTGACCGCTCTTTTACCGTACCGCAAAAAGATCGAAATGCAGTTCGGGTATTCCAGCAGTGCCATCCCGACTATTCTCTCCGGTAAAACTCCGGCCGGGCACGGCCATTTGGGATTGTTCCGTTTTGCTCCGCAAGCGTCTCCCTTTAAATTTCTCTCCCGGCTGTCATGGCTGTTCAAACCGGCAAGTTTATGGAACCGGGGGAGGGTGCGGCACCATTTGTCCAAAGTATTGAAAAAACTTTATGGTTTCACCGGATATTTTCAGCTGTACCGGATGCCGCTGTGGAAGCTCAAATATATGGACTACTGCGAAAAAAAGAATCTTTTCATTGCCAACGGCATGGACGGGATCGCCAATTTGTATGATGTGCTGAGTGAAAAAGGGGTGAATTTTCATATTTCCGACTGGCATTTGAGCGATGAGGAAAATTACCTTGCCGCCGGAAAAGCCATCGAAAATGGAAAGAATTTCCTCTTTGTCTACACCGCAAGTCTGGATGGTCTGCTGCACGATAAGGTCGGTGATACTTCCTGTGTCGCTGAAAAGCTCGCTGCAATACAGAAATCGATTGAAACATTGTATAAAAAAGCGGAAAAATACGCTGAAACTGTCCATTTTACCGTCATTTCCGACCATGGCATGACCCCGCTTTCCGGGACGGTCGATATTATGGGAAAAATGGAAAATTGCGGATTGGTTTTCGGTAAAGATTATGGAGTCTGCTTTGACTCCACCATGGCGAGATTTTACTATTTGAGTGAAAATGCGGAAAAGATCATTTCCGGTTTGATGAAAGAGTTTCCCGGCCGCTTCTTGAGTAAAGATGAAGAGCTCAAATATGGGATCTACCGGGAAGACCGGGCTTTCGGAGACGGGATTTTTCTGCTTGATGCCGGTATCCAGATCGTGCCGTCAGATATGGGCGGCAAGGCGTTGAACGGGATGCATGGATTTGCCCCGGAAAATGAACACTCGTTTGCGGCGATGCTTGCCAATGAACCGCTGCCGCCGGAAATCGGTAAGGTTGCTGATTACTTTAATTTAATGATAGAAAGAGCTGAAAAATTATGAAAATACCGTTTTTCAAAAATACTGTCACCAACTATTTTTCCATGTTTGTCCGGTTGGTTCAGGGAATTCTGGTCACCCGCTGGCTGATCAGTCACCTCGGTGAGGCCCAGTACGGTTTGTGGGTCATGCTGTGGAGTTTTTTCAGCTATGCGCTGCTGCTCGACCTCGGTTTCGGGGTTGCCGCCCAGAAAGTTACCGCAACCGAACTTTACAAAAAGGATATCGAAAAATACAATCACACGGTTTCCAGCATCTTTTTCAGTCATGTGAGTATGGCTCTTTTGATTCTGCCGCTGACCTTTGTCGGGATGTATTATATAAGAGAATTATTTCATCTGCCATCAGATGCCACGGCTGAATATATCTATTTCTGCCGGGAAGCATTGCTGCTGAGCGGACTTGCGGCGACGGTGGTTTTCCCGCTGGGGGTGTTCCCGGAGATTCTGGTCGGATTGCAGAAACTCTATTTGCGCAACTACATCATCATCATTTCCAAGGTGGTGGAACTTGCCGGAGTGATCACGGTTTTTGCTCTGGGCTGGGGGTTGTTCAAGCTGCTCTTTTTTGTGATGATGATTATGGGGGCGACCCAGTTGGCCATGCTGGTCGCGGTATGGAAAAATATTCCCGGATTCCGGATCCGGTTTGCTTTTGACAAAGAGGTTTTCAAAGGCATCTTTCATTTCAGCAGCGCAGTTTACATCATCTCTATCGGCCGTATGATCTGGGAACGGGGAATGTTTCTGCTGATCAGTATTTTCTGCGGTTTGTCTCCGGTGGGGATTTTTCAGCTGGGCAGCCGGATCCCATTTCTCATTCAGCAGATATCGCTGCCCTATGTGGAAAATATTTCGCCGATTTCAGCTTTGCTGCACAGCCGCAACCGCACCATGCATCTGGCCCGGATCCTGATGCGGGCCATCCGCTGGGTGAACTTTTTTGCCGCCGGTGCGACCATGATGGTTTTGATCTATGCGCCGCGAATTATTATGCTGCTCTTTAACGTCGATAATGCGGAAGCGGCATTCATCTGCCGTCTGATGGTGTTGTTTGTCTATTTTCTTCTGGTGTGCCGGAGCATCCCGGAAAAGTTCCTCACCATGGCCGAAGAGCATAAATATCTGGCCAAAGTGCAAAGTTTTGAAAGCATCTTCTTTATTGTGATCTCCATTGCCGGATTGCTGGTAAGACCGCATGAACTTATCGTCGTCGGAGCGATGATTTTGACCAAATTCATCGGTACGCTCGGGTTTGTCATTCCTCATCTTATCAAACGGACCAATATGAAAATCCGCTACTTTGTGCTGTATTCACTTTTTGAACCGGCACTTCTGGCCCTTATGACCGGTATGGTCTGTTACTGGCAATACTATTTATTGCGCGGCCGGATGCATGAATTTTTCCTGCTGGCTCTGGCCGGGATTTCCGGAGTGATTATCTATTTCCCGGCACTTTATTTTATGATGTTTGACCATGCTGAAAAGATGCGAGTGAAAAAACTTCTCGATAAAATCACCGGAAAACTGCGGAGGGCCTGAGCTGTGGAAATGCGTTTTGAATATATCGATGGTGTGTTGATCGCTCATGTGCAGATGTTTCTCGATCAGGTCGGCGCAGAGAACTTCAAATACGTTTTAAGCGAACGGATGAAAGAGGGCGAAAAGGTGGTGCTGGATCTGGAAAAACTGGTCAATATCGACAATTTCGGTCTGGATGCACTTCTGGCGGTGGCCCAGAGAGCACTGGAAAATGATTCGGTGATCAAACTTGCCCGAGTCAGTGCCGATATGCAGATCGTGCTGGATATCACCAAGGTGTACCGGGTGTTCGACATTTTCCCGACAGTTGAAGCGGCGGTGAAGAGCTTTCAGGAGGGAAACCGATGATTTCCGTATTGATGCGTTCCCACAACGATATCGCTTACATCCAACGGACAGTCGAAGCATTGCTCGCTCAGGAGGTGGAGGAGAGCGTGGAGATCATCTCCTGTGATGATCATTCTGTGGATGGAACCGCCGAATATCTGGCTTCGGTGTCAGAAATCCGGCGTATCGCTCCGCCGGAGGGTAAATATGTCCCGGGAAAAACTTTGAATTACATGATAAGTCAGGCTCGTGGCGAATATATCGTTTTCAACAATGCCGATGCCGTTGTGCAGCATAAAGAGTATTTGAAAAATCTCACAACTCCGCTGAAAGACGGCAATGTCGATTGCGTTTTCGGTAATCAGATCGCCCGTCCGGATGCATTCGGAGTGGTTCGCAAGGATTATGAGCGGGCATTTGGAGATGGAGAGATTTCAAAAAATTGGGGTAAGTTTTTTTCGCTGGTTTCCTCCGGATTCCGTAAAGCGGATCTGCTGGCTAAACCATTCAATGATAAAATCCAGTATTCTGAAGATTCCGAATGGGTGAACCGCAACAATGCAACGATCGTCTATGTCCCGGATGCCATTGTGGAACACTCCCACAATTACACCTTGAAAGAGGTCAGAAAACGTTTCTTTAACGAGGGTGTTGCTGATACCCAAATGGGTAAAAAGCCGATCACCCTCGCTCACGCATTGAGAAATGTTTTCGCAGAAACGCTGCGGGATTATATCTATTTGCTTAAGAACGGAAAAGTGTTCGAACTTTACTATCCGCCCGTTTACCGCTGGGTACAGAAAATGAGCTATTACCGGGAAGTCGGAGGCCAAGCGGTCTTAGGGAAGACAAGA
>JAZRNP010000383.1:0-1199 GCA_045648225.1 Victivallaceae bacterium
ACCGCATCCATACTGTTGCGGGTGACCCGGTCAAAATTCAACTCTTTGCAGACCATTTCCCGGTTCAGCGGCAAAGTGGAACCGGCAATGGCTCCGGAACCGAGCGGCATCACATTCAACCGCTTGCGGCAATCGGCAAGCCGCTGGGCATCCCGATCGAACATTTCAGTATAAGCAAGCAGATGATGGGCAAACAGCACCACCTGAGCATGCTGCAGATGAGTAAATCCGGGCATGATGGTGGATTTTTCCTCATCCGCCTTGGCAACCAGAGCCTGCTGCATGGTACGCACTCCGGCGATGACCCGGTCGATGGCATCACGCAGATAAAGCCGGATATCCAGAGCGACCTGATCATTGCGGCTGCGGCCGGAGTGGACCCGGGCACCTTCGGCACCGATGGCAGCGATCAGGGTGCTTTCGATATGCATATGGATATCTTCCAGAGCGATATCGTATTTGAAATCACCGCTTTCGATTTTTACCAGGATCCGGTCAAGTTCCTCCCGGATGGCATCAGCTGATGCCTGTGGGATAATTCCTTGAGCAGCCAGCATCTTGACGTGAGCTTTGCTGCCGGCGATATCATGTTTATAAAGGCGTTTATCAAAACTTATTGATTCGGAATAGCGGGCAACATCCTTTTGGGTTTCCGCTGCGAACCGTCCTCCCCAGAGAGCCATAACAGTACAATCCTTATTTTATGCATCAACGATAGCGAACATCAGCGTGATCTCGAAGACCAGCTCGTTTCCGGAATAGATTTTTCCGGAACCTTTACCGAATTTGGAACTTCCGGCGGGCAGATCGGATTCGATCCGGAGCTGTTCACCCGGATAGATCCGGCGATAATACACCGCTTTGTCAATAGCCATGAAGAAACCGAGTTTTCCGGCATTTTCCGGACGGGACAGAACGCTTGCGCAACTGGCCTGAGCACCGATTTCGCAAAGCAGAGCTTCCGGGAGGTTGTCGAATCCGCAACTGAAAAATGGCTCATTGGAAGAGATATTTTTGATCGCAGAAACTTTGGTATCTTCCGTTTTGGCGATATAATCGACTAAAAGGAAGGGGAAACGGTGCGGCATCAGAGCCATCAGCTGGTCGGTATCCATGGCAATGTCGGCGGTCCGGTCATATTCAGCAAGAGTTTCCGGGATGGCGGTAAAGACCTTGTCGGCACCGGCGGGAACCAGAGT
>JAZRNP010000384.1:0-5274 GCA_045648225.1 Victivallaceae bacterium
CACAGAACGACATGGCTACGATCCGACTTCAGGCCGAAGTGTAGAGCGGCATGGCAGCAAAACCGTTTTCGCTCGCCCAGGCGGAGGCGGTTTGGCACAATAAACTGGCGATACCGCACTTTCGGTATTCCGGAGCGGTTGCCACTGAGGCGACTCCGGCCATCCGGATCACCCCTTTATTGCCATCTTGCACATCAAAAGGTATGATGCCGAGATGGCCAACGGTTTCGCCGCTCTGATTGCGGGCAACAAAAGAGAATTCCCGGAAGGGAAACCGCCCTTTGAAAATGATTTTCCGTTCGGCCCACACATCAAAGCAGCGGGCGAGCAGGTCGACTGCTGCTCTCTGCGGTGTCGGGTCGTCTCCGGTAAATTCGCAAAATATTTTATTCATTCGGGTTGATTCACTTTTTTAAGATCAATTTTTTGCCATTGTGACATATCAGCATTCATAAAGGTGGTGGTCATGGACCACTTCATGACTTTTCCTGCAGAAACACTCTGGTTGAAAAGCGGCCGGAAATACATTTTGCGATCCTGTTCGCCCCGGTTCCAGAAGAGCCAGTGCCCCAGCGGTGAGTCGCCGTGAGCGGTGACCGTGGAAAAAACTGCAATATTCAGTTTTTCGGAGTAAAACGAGGCGGTTTTGGGGCGGTCAAACAGTAACATTTCACCCTTTTTCCCGATCGGCATAATGCCATGTTCGATTTTGTTGCCGGCAGAAAGCACCCGGTAATTTTCAAAGGTGTGATGCCAGGGGTGCATGAAATTGTAGATGATTTTCAGCGGCTGCTCTTTCAAAAATCGCAGTTCTGCGGATTCGGTCAGGGTGTCATTTTCAAGTTTCAATGTATAAATAAGTTCGGCGTGATGCAGTTTTGAACGCTTGGTCATGGAGAAACTACGGCATTCGATCAGTTCCTGTTCCGGAGTAAAGGGTTTACCATCCCGTGTGAATGTCAGATCGAGTTCAGTTTCTCCGATGCCGTTTTCCAGATGTCCGGTGCCGACCCAACCCACATCGTAACGGATAACGGTTCCGTAAAATCCATGATCCTGTCTGCCGATGGGGATATTACGGCAGGTTATCCCGTTGAGATTCCAGAATAATGCCGGAGACAGAATGATCCCGATATTCCCGGAGCGGATATTCAACTGTGCCGGGGCGGCGGAGGAGGTCAGGGCGATCAGAGTCATCATGGCGGAGGTGATTAAATTTTTCAGCTTCATGTTTTTTGTATGGCAGGTTGCGCAATGATATTTCATACTTCGGGATACTATAATCTGTGTTCCGCCTTTATTCAAGTGAAGTAAGTGATAAAATCACAATTTAATGCGGCATATTTCCGGTTGGATATTTGTATTATTGTCCTGCCGGTGATATATTAGTCCATATATAATATGTATCAACAAAAAAAGGGAATGATTATGACTAATATCCGTAAAACAATCGCAGTCATTTTTATGATGATTTCGGCATTGCTGCCGCTCGGTGCCGCATTGCCGCTTGCTGAAAACGGGAAGCCCGCAGCAGCAATTGCGGTGCCTGCTCAAGCCGATCGGGTACTGACCTATGCCGCCAGTGAATTGCAGTATTGGATCAAAGCAATTTCCGGAGCGGAATTGGCGATCGTAAAGAGCGGTGCTTCAGATGAGGCACAGATCATTTTGGATCCGGCTTCTGCCAATTTTCCGGAAGATGCGGAAAAATTCAAGGACAACGACGGTTATTCCGTGCGTCAGAAAGGCAACAAAGTCTACATCAATGCCGGCTGTTCCAAAGGTATTCTCAACGGTGTTTTCCGGATGCTGTACAAAAACAGCGATATCATCTGGGCGCGTCCGAATCCTGAATTCGGAACCGTTTTTACTCCGGACAAAAATCTGACTCTGACCAAAACTGACTACATCGATATTCCCAAATTTGTGCTCCGCGGCTGGCAGATGCCCCCCGCTTACAAAGACAAAAGCCGCTATCACAGTTTCACCTGGCAGACCCGCAACGGAACCAACTGGAACTCCCTTGAAAGCTCCGACCCTTACAAACTTAAATTCGGTACCATTCTGGAAGATGGCGGCGGTCACAATATCGTCGGCCGGTTCATCCGGGAAAAAAAATATTTCAAGACCAATCCGGAATTTTATCCGATGAAGAATGGCAAACGGATGCAGCCCAGCAAATTCAAAGGTTCCGTTCAGCTTTGCTTTACCAATCAGGAAATGGTGAAAGCCTTTATCAATGAAGTGGATATCCGGGTCAAGCGCAATCCGCAATTTGCCACTTACCGTATTATGAATGAGGACAACCGCAACCTCTGCGAATGTCCGGAATGCATGAAGCCGGTGAAATTGGAAGACGGAACCGTGGTCGATGTTAAAGATCCGGCATTCCGTTCCACCCAGTTCTTCCTCTTTCTCAATCAGGTCGGACGGCATTTCAAGGCCAATTATCCCGATAAACGGATCCTCACTTTTGCCTATCTCTTTACCGTGATCCCGCCCAAATGCAAAGTCGAAGACAATATCGATATCTCATTTGCTCCCATTTCCAAAGATGCCAAGTTCGACATCACTGCTCCGCAGTCGGCAAAGACGATGAAACAGTTTATGGATTGGGTCAAGATCACCCGCAATATCACTCTGCGTGAATATTACGGCCTTGGCGGTGACTTCCCCCGGGCGATCGACAAGACCGCTTTCGGTGACTGGCAGTATATGTATAAGCACGGTGTCCGCCGTACCTACAGTGAAATGCGTGCCGATTTCAAATATCCGGCATTTCTTGCCAACCCGTGGGATATCAACGCCATGCAGTACTGGGTGCTCACTCAGGGATGCTGGGATCCGATGCAGGATTACAAAGCGTTGCGCATGGAGTTTTTGACCAGGGTTTATGGTGCAAAGGCGGCTCCGGATATTGCAAAATTTTATGAAATACTTGGTAATGAATGGCTTAAGCTGTCCAGCCGTTCCATTTGGAACGAGGTTTCCCACTCGGCATGGCAGGACGCAGTTATCAGCAAACCTGCGGTTGTTGCTGCTGCCCGCGCCGCACTCAAACGCGCCGAACCTAAAGTCAAACCGGCCGGCAAAAAGTTTCTGGATCTGCTCAAGGACGCTTTTGAAGTTCACATGAATTTTGAAGCTAAAAAGGTGATCGTCGGCAAACGCACCTCCGGTAATCCCGGACTTGATCCCGACTTCAGTACTGCGGCATGGCTGGCGGCTCCCATTTTCGACCAGTTCTTCCACAACACCGGAACCAACCGCCATCCGAACAAAACCGAATTGCGGATGCTGTACGATAATGAAAACATCTATGTCGGTGTCAAGTGCGAATATCCCGATGTCAAAAAGATGAAATACCGTCCTCTTCGTGCCGGTAAAAATGCGGTGCCGCACGGCGAAGGATTTGAAGTCATCCTCACCTGCAAAAACGGCAAAAAAGGCACTTTTATTCACGTTGCGACCGATCCTTCCGGAAACCGCTTCTCCGGTGGAAACAAAGTCAACTGGAAAAACGAGGTCAAAATTACCGATTACGGCTGGTGTGCACTCTTCACCATACCGTGGAAAGATCTGAAACTCACTCCGGCAACCGCCGGAAAAATGCGCGGACAATTCATCCGTCAGTACAATCAGCTCAAAGAAGAGGGCAAAATTCCCTGGACTGCGGCAGTGCTTTTCACCGGTCGCCGTAAGCAGGCAAAATTCTATCACCCTGTTGAATTCAAATAACAGGAATCTTGAATGACAAAAAGATTATTTTTACTGTTTGGCATTCTGGGAGTCGTAATTGCACTTGAGGCAAAGGAAAAATATTTTCCGGTTGAGACATTGACTCCCGGAAGCTGGTTTTTGAATTCTATCCGGAAAACCCGGGGCGAACGGGAGAAGTTTTATCTTGAAAAAGTGAGAAAATTGGTTCCGGATGATGCCCAACGTGCGGCTCGTGCGGAAGCATTTCTCCGGATGCTTGAAATAAACGCTTTTTCCAGCAACCGTACCGAAGATGAATCCATCGAGCGTGTACTCGGATGGAAAAAGGGGGATTTCACCTGGCACAATAACACTTTTTACACCAGAACCGGTTGTACTTCATGGATAATTACTCCGGAGGTATCTGCCACCGGAGCGTGCATGGTTCAGAAAAACCGGGATTACAAGGGACAGAATTTATTGAGTGCCCGGCTCTACCGGGCGTGTCCCGGAAAATATAAAGTCATAACCGTAAACGATCTCTGGAGTTCCGGTGCCGGCGCAGTGATGAATGAAAAAGGTCTGATGATCGTTCAGAATGACGGCAATTCAGTTTTGAAACAGGAATTGTCCAACAGCAGCATCACTGTCGGTTGTATTTTCATGCTCCGGCATATCGCAGAACATTGCGCTGATCTTGAGGAAGCGGTTGCGATGCTGAAAAAATTCTACCGCACCGGGCTCGGACGCTCTTCTTCCATATATCTGCTCGCCGACCTTGACAGCGGTGCGATCATCGAAACCACCGGAAAGCATCTCGCTTATGCGGAGGTCAACTTCTCCTATGAGGTGCGTGCCAACAATTATCTGCTCCCGGGGATGCGCAGTACAGTCAACAAAAAACGGGAGGCTTTTCTCAACGGAGCCAACCGCCGTTATGCCGCCAGCGAATTTCTCCGCAACGTGATTGCCAATAAAGGCAAAATCGCTCCTTTTGATCTGATGCAGCTTGCCCGTTTCCGGGAACCGGAAATCGAAAAAACGTATAATTACCGTTCGGTTTGTGTCAACGCTTCTCTGGCCAGCACCATGTTTGTACCTGACCGGCAGTTTCCGGAATATTTGAGCGTGGCCTTTGTTGCGCTCGGTCCCCAGCGTCACACGGTGTTTCTGCCGATCCCGATGGGGTTGAGTGCCATGCCGGAATCTCTTATCAACGGTGACTGGGGCAGCGTGGCATTGAAATTGGCTGAAAAACTTCCGCTTGACCACAAACACATCCCGGAGTTTGAAACGGTGGAAACCCGTTTTATCAACGAATTTTTTGCCGCCAGAGAGCAGGCGAGAATGCTGCTGGTCAATGGCAAACGCAAAGAAGCTGTGAAACTTATTGATCAGGTTTTTCAGAAACAATATTCTGAAGCCCAAGAGTTTATGAAAAATTTTTCTGACAATATCAATAAAAAGGAATATAAATGATGAAGCAAAACTTTACTTCAAAAGGATTTATTGCAAATCCAGTTATCAAATTTCTACCTGCCCATGGGCAGGTGAAGCTGTACAGCTTCACCTTAA
>JAZRNP010000385.1:0-1526 GCA_045648225.1 Victivallaceae bacterium
AACGGCAAAAAGATGAAAGTGCCCGCCGGACGGGAGGCCCGCCGGATTCTTGCCGGGTTTCTGACTGGAACCGCCGAAGGCAAACGGATGCTTGCTGAAGCATTGGTAAACCGCACCTGGTATTGGTTCTTTGGATGCGGCATTATTCCTGCCGGGGATGACCGCAACGGCAAGCCGGTCAATCCGGAACTGCTGAAAATTCTTACCGATCAGGTTATTGCTTCAAACTTTGACTTCCGCAAACTCTGCCGGACGATCGTTTGTTCTGCAGCCTACCGCAGTGCCTCTTTCCAGGGAAAAGATACCGTTGCCCGGAATGCCGCTTTTGCGGCTTACCCGATCCGCCGTCTGGAAGCAGAAGTTCTGGATGATGCCATCACTGCACTGTCGTGTCAGCCGAGTAAATATTCCAGTGTTATTCCGGAACCCTTCACCTTTTTGCCCGCTGATTTGCGGACGGTTTCGATTGCGGACGGTTCGATCAGCAGTTCGTTTCTGATTCTTTTCGGCCGTCCCTCCCGGGATGCCGGTTTGATGGCGGAGCGCAACAACTCCATCAATGCCAAGCAGCGGTTGTTTCTCTACAATTCCGGTGCGCTGTACCGCCGGGTCTGTCAGATCATGCGGCGGAATGAATTCAACCGTCTTTCCTTTACCGCAAAGGTGGATATGCTGTACTGGATGTTCTATTCCCGCCCGCCGACTTTCCGGGAACGGGCATTGATTGAAAAACGTTACAATGAACGTGCACCGAAACTCCGCTGGAATATGCAAAATGATCTGGCGTGGATAATGGTCAATTCTGCAGAATTTCTGCATCGTCATTGAGTTGAAATGCAAGAAAGGAGATATGCTATGGACAGACGCGAATTTATCAAAGGTTGTGCCGCTGTCGCTGCTGCCGGAGCCTTTTCCGGATGTGCCGCCGCTGCAGAAAATAAAACGGCCTCCGCTGTCGGAGCCGATAACAAAAAACGTAAATGTGCCCGTTCAGTGATCGAAATCTGGGTGTGGGGCGGTCCCTGCCAGTTGGAGACCTTTGACCCCAAACCGAAAGCCCCCAAAGATTACAACGGCGGATTCGGTGCGATCCCGACCAACGTGCCGGGGATCGAGATCAGCGAATTCTGGCCGATGATGGCAAAGATTGCGGATAAGTATTCGATTATCCGTACCATGACCCATCCGTATCCCGGTCATGAGACGGCGACCTATCTGATGCAGACCGGACGCAAACCCGGAGGCGGTAAAGTCTATCCCGCCATCGGTGCGGTTATCGCCATGTATAAGCGCAAAGAATACAAGGGCGATGTGCCGCCTTATGTGATTTTAACCGTGCCCAAGGGACGTTTTTCGGAAGTCGGTTTTCTCAGCGAGGAGTTCAGCCCGCTGGTGACCGGCGGAAATCCCAACGCCCCCCGCTTTATCGTGGACGGTATCGTGCCCCCCGGCGGTTTGACCAAGGAGGAGCAAAAGGCCCGTTTCGATCTGCTCGGTGAACTCGACACCTTTACCATGGAGACCCC
>JAZRNP010000386.1:0-2020 GCA_045648225.1 Victivallaceae bacterium
TACCGGTCATGCTGGATGCCGCAATTGACTGCTTCAACGCCCCGTCCTTGAAACGGGATGGTTATTACGCCCACAGCTGCAGTAAATGTATTCCGGCATTTGAATTTTTCGGCAATCAGAATTTTGCCGATGAATTGCGCAACCGGGCAAAGGAGATCTATGAGAGGAATTGAACTTGCCGAAAAATTTTACCGGGAACATGGTGAAACGATGCTCATTTCGCAGTTTCCTGAACTGCTTCCCCGCCTTGCCGTCGGTGTTGCCGGACGGGGATCGGTGTGTTTCGGATTTGACGACGAGGTATCCCGGGATCATGATTTTTCCATCGGTTTTACGTTGTGGCTTTCGGCAGATGATGACGCAAGATACGGATTCAAACTCGCCCGGGCATATTCAAAGATGGCCAAAGAGCTGAATTTCCCGGAATCGGCGTCCAGTGCACTGGGATATCAGGAGTATGGGGTTTGCATCATTGAGGATTTTTTCAGCCGTCACCTGGGATTTCCCGGAGTCCCGGATTGTTATCAGGAGTGGCTCTACACTCCGGAATACGCCTTTGCCGAGGTGCTCAATGGCAGAATTTTCCGGGATGACAGCGGACGCTTTTCTGCGATCCGCCGGGAAATTGCATCCGCCATGCCGCATGATGTCCGGCTGAAAAAACTTGCCGCCAGAGCCGTGATGATGGCGCAATCCGGACAGTACAATTTTGAACGCTGCCTGAAACATAATGAACCGGGTGCCGCCGCACTGGCTCTGACTGAATTTGTCCGGAATACCGTTTCCATGGTCTTCCTGCTCAATAACAGTTTTGCTCCCTACTACAAATGGCAATTCCGGGCCATGCGTCAGCTGCCGAAACTTTCCTTTTTAGCAGGGGAATTGGAAAATCTGCTGACAAACGAATCGACCACCGCCGGAAAATCTGCCGCCATCCACCGGATCTGTTCAGCCGTAATTGCGGAACTTGCCGCCCAGAAATTAAGTGCGGCCCAAGATGATTATCTTGAACCGCACGCTTTTGAACTTACCCGCCAGATCACCAATCAGGAGATCCGCGCATTGCATATCATGGAAGGATGACTCAACGCAAAGAGAGGATCAATGCCAGAAGCTCATCCAGTTTTTCCTTGCTTTGCAGCGGATTGAGCAAGGTGAATTTCAAACAGACATTACCATTGCACACCGTCTGACCGATGACCACACCTTTGTGATGCAGCAGCTCGCGTCGAATGCGTTTATTCATGGTATCAGCATCCTCGCTGCTTCCTGCGACCGGAAGCAGCCGGAAAACAACGGAACTGATCTCCGGTTTGACGGCGACTTCGACATCATCCCGCTGTTTGAGGATATTGTAGAAGTATTCCGCATTATCGATACATTTGGTAATGAGTTCCGACCAGCCGTCTTTACCGCGCATCCGGAATGAGATCCAGACTTTAAGCGCATCGAAACGACGGGTGGTCTGCATGGATTTATTGACCAGATTGATATAACCGTCTTCCTCGTCCTCTTCCCGGTTGAGATAGTCAGCGTGGATAGTCAGAGCATCGAAATAACGCTTGTCTTTGATCAGCGAAGCACTGCAGCTGATCGGCAGCAGGAACATTTTATGGAAATCAACGGTAATGGAGTCACATTCGGCCAGACCGGCGACCCGGTGAGCATATTTTTCCGACATGATGACGCCGCTGCCGTAAGCAGCATCGGCGTGCAGCCACATACCGTATTCATCGCAGAGCTGACGGAGTTCCGCCAGCGGGTCGATACTGCCGAAGTCGGTGGTTCCGACCGTTGCAGCGACACAGAACGGTTTATTTCCGGCTTTGATATCCGCTTCAACAAGTTCCCGGAGTTTGGCAACATCCATACGCATATTGCTGTCAACAGGAACCTTGACTACGGCTTCATATCCCATACCCATCAAATGGGCGCTTTTTTCCATGGAGAAGTGCGCCACCTCGGAACTGTACATCCGGAACTTGCGGAAATCAGCAGGCAAGCCGGATTTTTTCACATC
>JAZRNP010000387.1:0-24855 GCA_045648225.1 Victivallaceae bacterium
CCGTTTGGGCTATCGGTACCGGCAAGACTGCCACCCCGGAAATCGCTCAGGAAACCCATGCGCATATCCGTAAAGAACTCACCGCCATGTTCGGTGCTGAAACTGCCGCAAAAGTCCGTATTCAGTACGGCGGCAGCATGAAAGCCGATAACGCCCGCGAACTGGTCGCTCAGGCTGATATCGACGGCGGTTTGATCGGTGGAGCTGCTCTGAAAGCGGACAGCTTTGCTTCTCTTATCGACGAGGCGATGGGCAAGTAAAATCAATGCATGGTGCCGGATGGCGTTTTTCCGTCCGGCACATCCGCAATTATTCAATCCGGAATAAACCGGCCGCTCCGGGTCGGAGATACAGGAAATAAAAATGAATATTCTGACCGTTTTATGCTATGCGATGATCGTCGTTGTCGCTCTGTTGCTTATCGGACTGATCATGATTCAGCCGTCCAAATCCGGTGGTATGGGTGCTGCATTCGGTGGTATCGGTGAAGCGTTCGGCGGCAAGGCCGGAAGCCATCTTACCAAAACCACGGTTATTTTGACTGCAATCTTTTTCGTTATCGCGCTTGTGCTGGCCGCATTGATCGGCCATGGCGGTGGTAAAACTGAAGTTTCTGACGAGTTCAGCAAAGCTCTCGTCGCCGAAGAAAAGGCCGCTCCCGCAGCGGAGGTCAAGGCTGATGCCGTTAAAACTGCTGAAACTGCCAAGGCGGTTGAAAAATAATCATCAGAAATTTTGGGAGACTGAAATATGAATTTGTTTGCATCAAAGATCTTTTGCGCTGCATTGATGTGCATGAGCGTATTCAGTTTGTCTGCCAGTGTAAGCAAAACCATTGAAAATATTTCTGTGCGGACAATGTTGATCTCCTCGGTTCCGGAAGTCCGTTATTCCGGAAGTCTGCAGATCCCATCCGTCAGCGGTCGTTTTACCAACAGTTGGTTGGCGATCGTGGTCGAATATACTCCCAAATTCAAAGATCAGAGCGGAAAAGGCAGATCCTCCGCTGCCGATGCTGAGGAATTTTTGTATCAGCAGCAGCGTTTTCTGGATAATGTCGAGGTCAAGGTGCAGGCTCTTTGCGAGGCTGTCGGTGCCAATGGTGCTGCCCAGTACGCTCTTTTCAGCGGCAGTGCCCAGCTTTGGCACATCAAGCTGGATGGCGTCAGACACTGCATCATGTTTTTCGTGCCTCCCTGGATGACCGACCGTTATTACTATCCCCATTCCAAATTGAAATCCAATCGGGACAGCAGAGCAAAACGCAATGATGTGAGAAAACTTTCCAAAGAATCTGTCAACCGTATCACCCGGAATGATCTCAAGATCGAGGTTACTTTCAATGTGAACAATTCGGTGTTGGCATCGGCCTATGCCAATGTGACCAATACCAAAAAGAATCCCGCCCGGGGAACTTTCGGGAAAATGCTGACACAGGTTCCGGCAAATTATCGTTTCAAAGGTGGTGTGTTGTCCAAAGGACAATCACCGTGGGCATATATGGACATTAATCTTTTTGATCCGGAAAAACCGTTGACTGACAAGTGATTCCGGTCTGGGTGTTCGCAGTATAAAGAGTGTGGTACTGAATTATGGCAAAAGAAAACAAGATTCTGGCGATAGATATCGGCGGTGAAAACCTCAAGATGGCCGAATTCCATTATTCGGAAAGCGGCAGCATTTCTCTCACCGCATTTGCTTTCCGCAAAATGGTTGCTCTCGAAGGCGAAAGCAGAGGAGAGACCTTCCGGCGTTATTATTACGAAGTGTTGATGGACAACAGTTTTACGGCGAAGGATGTCCGTATTTCTCTGCCTGCCCAGAATTCATTTCAGCGTTTGAGCAAACTGCCTCCGGCTTTGGGTAACCGGGCAGCTGTCGATAAACTTATCGAATACGAAGCATCCCAGACGGTTCCGTACCCGATCGATGAGATCGAATGGGGATATCAGCTGCTCCGGCACGAATGGGAAGAGTTGATCCCGGAAGAGCAGGAAGACGGTTCCATCCAGGAGGTCAGCGTCCGCCGGGAAGATAATGAAGCTCTTTTTATCGCTATGAAAAGCGAAGACGTGGTCTGCTACACCGATGTTATTGAAGAATCCGGCAAGCAGGTGCTTTCCGTTGATGTCGCTCCGGTGGCTTTGTTCAATGCGGCAATGGCAGCCCAGATCAAAGAAGATGAGTGCGTTCTGCTGATCAGTATCGGCGGCAGTTCCACCAGTTTGATGATCGCCGACAACCGCCGGGTCTTTATGCGTAACATCCCGACCGCCGGTGATTCGGTTACTGCCCAGATCGCCCGGGAATTTTCCATCGGCCTGGATCACGCTGAAGATTTCAAACGCCGTTACGGATTCGTTGCGCTCGGCGGTGCTTACGAAGAACCCGAATCTGAACTGGCAGCCAAGATCTCCAAACTTACCCGTAACGTCATGACCCGTCTGCACGGCGAAATCAGCC
Source organism: Victivallaceae bacterium (assembly GCA_045648225.1). GTDB lineage: Bacteria > Verrucomicrobiota > Lentisphaeria > Victivallales > Victivallaceae > UBA1784. The sequence continues at coordinate 2,464 of JAZRNP010000387.1, forward strand.
GTTCGGTCAGTGTCTGGCGCGCCCAGCACGGCGGCTCCACTCCTTCCCGGGTGCTGCTTGCCGGCGGTGGTTCCACCATGCTCTACACCACGGAATTTTTTACTGAAAAACTCCGGGTTCCTTCGGAATATCTCAACACCTACACTTTGATCGGTATCGGCAGTCAGGTCGACAAGGCTCTGCTGCAGTCCACCGCTCCCATGTCGCAGGAGTTGATCGGTCTGGCGATCCGTCATCTCGGTCACTGCCCGTTGGATATTTCTCTGCTGCCCAAGGCGATCAAAAAGCAGATCGAACTCAACGATCGTAAAGTTTATCTTTACGCCAGTGCCGCCACGCTCATTGTCAGTTTGCTGATCTGGTTGTTCGGTTTGTTCCTGATGCTTGACTTCGAAAAACGCCGTATCGATGAGATCAGAACCGACCTGGAAACTGCAGAAAAAGAAACTCAGCGTATTCAGAGCCACAAGAGCGAGCTGGATAATTATACCGGTCAGTACGATGAAGTGAATTCTTTCCTCAACGATCGCGGCAAATGGGCCCGGATGGTCAATGAGATCCAGTCCAAAATGCCGCCCAATATGTGGCTGGTAACTTTGGAGTATGACAGTGACCGTAAGTTGAAATCCACCGGTGAAAATACCGAATCATACAGTGAAGAAACGGTCCGTTCGGGCAACAGCGATCCGAACAAGCGTCAGACGATTGATGAAATTTCCAACAATCAGGAGATCAGCCGGGTACGGTTGGTCGGATATACCAGAAATGAAGGTACTGACCGCGGTGCGGCAGTTTACACCTTTATCCGTAATTTGAGCAATTCGCAAGATGCGGAAAAGAGTTTCTTCGACGTCAGCAATGTCCGCCGCCGAGACAGTGTTGATACCAATGACTACAACCTGTCATATTTTGAGATCATTCTGATGCTCAAAGAGCCTTTGCGGAAATAAGCGGGAGGGAATATTGTGAATAAGTTTGCCAAAAAGAATATAATGCTGGTTGCCGTGCTGGTCGGTTCCGGAGTTGTCGCCGCAGGTCTGCTGATCTGCGCCGGTGTGGTTTGGATCGCATTGTCACAGCAGATCAAAAATACCCAGAACGTCAAAAACAAGGTCAAAACTCTGGTTAATGCAGAACTCGCTCCCGGTGTTGAAAATGAAGCCCGGGTTAAAACCAGTATCGGTATTTACAAAGCTGCCGCTACCAAATTGCGGACCCGTTTTGTTCCTCCTCTGCAGCCTGCGGTGGATGAATTCATCAAAGAATTGCAGCCGCCCATTGCCCAGCGTCTCAGTGAAGAACAGCGGGAAAAACTGCGGATCCATCCGGAAAATGAAAGTGAGCTGACTCCGGAACAGATCAGCAAATTGCCGATGAGAAAACTTACTCAGGCTGAGTTCAAAGAATTTTTCCGGGAAACTTTTGAAAGTGACCCCGCCAACAGCGACGAAATTCAGAGAAAAACTCTGGCTACCCAGAACTTCTTTATACCCGGTTTCCGTCGCCGCTTCCCCAATTGGAATGCTGCTCTTGCCAAATTCATCGCCAAAGCCAAAACTTTGACCAGCGAGCCCATCGGACAGACCAACGACGTTGCGCTGCTGCTTTATGCGATCGGTTTCCCGCGGGCGATCCCCAACGAGCAGGAATTTGCCCGTCACATGGAATCTTTCCGTGCGGCTATTGTTCAGAAAGCAGAAGCTGCCAAGCTTGAGGTTATGCCGGCGGCTGCCAATTTCCTGATTGGCGGCGGTGATTCCAACAACGCTTCCATTGCCAGCGGTTTCTCTGCCACCGATATCCGGGAGATATTTTTCCAGTGGGATGTTTTCGGTGATATCATTGACAATATCTGCAAATCCGGTGTCCGGACTATTTACAATATACGTCTCCGCAATTTTGCCGAATCTCCGGAAGAAGGCCGCAAGCTCGGTTCCTACAGCGAATCTGTCGGTTCTTTCAAGTTCTATCATTACACTGTCGAAGTTTCCGGTACTTTGAAAAGTATCCGGGAGCTGTGCACCAATTTGGATAATTCCTACAAACACAGCAGACCGTATGTGGTTCGGGCTGTCACTTTGTATGCTGAAGAAAACGGTGCCGCTCTGCTCATGGGACAGAATCAGATTAAGGAAAACCAAACTCAGTCCCGGGATGAAGAAGAAAATACCGTTGGTCGCCGCCGTCGCCGCCGCAATGTTGAATCCACCGCTGATGCCGAAAAAGAGCAGCAGGTCGACCCGGAAGAGCTTCGCGCTCAGGAGGAGGCCAGGATCAAAGCTCTGCCTATCGAACAGCGTCCCGGATACGGCGTGGTTCTGGTCGGTGCCGGAGACACATATCGTGCCATGATCGACTTTGACTATGTCGTGCTTGAGCAAAATCAATAAGGGGGAATAAATCGTGAATTTTCTGAAACGTTATTATGATAAAGCGATTTTGCTGGTTCTGTTTGTTTTCTTCGTGATCCTGATGTTCTCAGTGCTGTCAATCATTGAGGCCACCGGTGCCGTTACGCAAAAAGATTTGGAGCTGCCCCCCCGTATCCCCAATCACGAAACGGCCGATCAGAACGATCCCAAATTCAATATTGAAAAATTGTGGAAAGACAGCGCAATGGATTGGCAGTCCGGAGCCAAAGGTGAAGATAAAGAAAATGCCTCCGACCTGATAAAGGCTGAAAAACTTGCTTCCTGCCCTTACTGTTCCGCAGAAGCCGGAAATACGCAGATATTGATCCCGTTTGTATCTTTCGGTAAAAAGTGCCCGACCTGCGACAAGGATCTCCCCGTCCCGCATGATGCTCAGGCTGCGTTGATCATTACCGCCAACGATACTGACGGCGATGGTATATCCAATGAAGATGAGAAAAAGTACGGTCTCAATCCGGATGATGAAAATGACGCCAATTACGATTTGGATGGCGACGGTTTCAGCAACCGCTATGAGATCGTTCAGAAAACTTCTCCCAACAACGGCAAAGATCATCCGCCGCTCTGGCACCGGTTGTATGTCTCCGGTATCCGCAAAGTGGAGCTGCCGATCAAGCTGATGGTTGTGAACACCAATAACAGTGCTGACAAATCCAAATGGGATATTCAGTACAACCTGCCCCGGACCCGGCGTAATCAGGTTCGTATCACCAGTAACTTCGTTGTACTGGGCGATGAGATTCAGATCGATGAAAACGATAAGCGTTTGTACAAGATCGTCGATGTCCGCCATGTCGAAAATGCCGGAAACAAGGGTGCCCAGTCTGCAGCTGCAGAAAAAAATGAAGAATCTTCCAACGTCGGTAAATTTGCCGTCCGGCTCCGAGAAGTACTGGACGAGGGCAGCAAGCTGATCCCGGATGAATTGGAAATGGTTACCGGTGAAAAGGTTTATTCCTCTGACTTGCGTCCGAGTTTTCAGGATACCGGTATTCCCGATTCGGCACCGATCGTCCGTCGTATCGGAGCTGATATCATCATATATCGCGATGTTGATTCGTCGGCCGCGGCCAACAATCGCTACACCCGGCGTTACAGTGAAAGATATCGGGTTCTCAAGGTCGATCACAAAACTCAGAATGTCACTCTCGGTAAAGTCGAGGGTGTCGTTGATGATGATTCTCAGCTGGAAACGGTGGAGATCACTCCGGAAGGAGTTATCCCCGCTGCTGACAGGGTTAAAAGCGGTAAAAGTAATGAAAACTCCACTCCCGCTGCGGAGTGAGGTTTCTGTTTTCAGACTAAATATACAAATTATATAGAAGGGATTGTGGAAATGATGAAACCAACCATTGTGGTTGCGGGGGTTTGCTCGGTGCTGTTCTGCGCTCAGAGCATGGCTGCCGCACCGGCAGACGGAAAATCCGTTGCCGCAAAACAACCGCAGGCTCCTCAATTCAGTGAAGCGGTATCCTCTCATCGTGATGAGATGAATTCCCGTTATGCTGAACAGGACAAGGAGTTGTTGCGTGCCGACCAGCTGGTGAGCAGCGGTAAAGATGAAGATTACGAAGCTGCTCTCAAAATCTATCAGGATGTCCATCTCGGTTTGGAGTTGGAGGTCGGTGCCATGGAAAGTTGGATCGCCAAACGCCGTTTTAATGAGATCGGTACCAGGTTGGATGCGCTCCGGTTGGAATACGGCAACAAAAAGCTTAGTGAGGCCAATGCTGCGTTTAATGAAGGACGCTATGGTGATGCCGCTGATTTAGCCGCCAAAGTCTCTGCGATTTGTCCGGCACTCAATGGCAAGGCCGCTCATATCCGTACGATGGCCCGCAGCCGTCAGAAAGGCGAAGAGCGTTTGCTGGAAGTTTCCGCAGATACCCTGATCCCGAAATTGAAAGACAATGAAAAGGCAATCGCTAAAGAGATCGCTGAAGCTCGGGTTCTTATGAAAAAACGCAAGTTTGAAGAGGCCCGCCGCCGGATTGAAAATGTTTATAAACTTAATCCGTTCAATCAGGAAGCCGCTTACCTTGCTTCGCAGATTTATGCCCAGTACTATACCGCCGGTTATCACCGTTCACAGGCTGATGCCCGCAGTATGATGGCCAGTGAAGCCTGGCAGTGGGTTGAACCGGTGTTCTACCGCAACCTGGAAAAACAGGATGTGGATGAAGGCCAGGTCAAAAGTGCCGGTGATCAGAAAATTCAGGCTCAGCTTGATGCTATTGTTATCCCTTCGGTCAAGTATGACGCCACCAGTATCAGCAGTGTGGTCACCCATTTGATGAATGCCAGCAAACGTTTTGATGACAACGGCAAAGGTTCCGGAGTTATCATCGACTATATCGCCCCGATTCGTGTGGAACAGGCTCCTGCTCAGCAGCAGGCTGCCGCCAACAATGCCGAGGGTGGTGATGAAGAAAACACTGATGGCGAAAATGCCAACAGACCGGCAGCCGCAGCTGCAGCTGCGGTTCCGGCATCAAGGGAACGTGAAATCTTTGTCACGCTCAATGTCAACAATGCTTCTTTGCGTGAAATTCTTGATTATATCTCATTCCTGACTGATCTTCCCTACCGTATATATCCGGAACGTGTGGTCATCGGTGCTTTGGGCAACGAGGTTCGCAAAGAGGTGTTCCGGGTAACTCCGGAAGCTGTCGCTGTAATTACCGGTGACACCGGCAACGCTCAAGGGGCTGAAGCCGGCGGCGAAGGCGGTGAAGCTGCTGCCGGAGGCGGTGGCGATGATGGCGGTGAACTGGTCAAGGGAGACGTGCTTTCTATTGACATCACGCCCGAAGATTTGAAAAAATTCTTTGGTGATTTTGGTATTGACTTCAACAATCCCAACAGCAATATCAACTATATCAACGGCAAAATCACCATGACCAATACGCAGGAAAACCTCAATTTGATGGACCGTCTGATCCGTCAGCTGAATACGGTTTCCGAAATGGTTCAGATTGAGCTCAAGAGCATCGAAATCAGCGAAAGCGATATGGAAGAACTCGGTTTCAACTGGTCGCTCAGCTCAATCGGCAGCAGCTCTGAAAGCAGCTCCTGGGAATTCGGTCAGGGTGCAAACACCGTGGTCGGCCAGGCTCTGGATCAGTTGAGCTCTTCAATTACCGGTAATGCCTCCACTCTGGTGAGCGGATTGAGCATTTTCCCGGATCTCTTTGATTCGATCAAGCCGTTCGGTTCCGATAAAGGCTTGAACCTTTCGCTCACGATCAATGCTCTTGACCGTAACGACCGCAGCGAAATGATCTCCGCTCCCAGCGTGACCGTTGCCAACAACTCTCAGGCAGTGGTCAAACTTACCACCAACTACTTCTTCCCCGACAGCTGGGAAGAGATGGAAATTGAACTTTCCAGCGGTGACAATGACGGTGACGGTGTTGATATCACCGCTCCGATGCCGGAATTCGACGAAGAGACTGAAATCGGTACCATTTTCACGGTCACTCCCCGGATCAAGAAAAACAACATCATCGGTCTTTCCGTCAGTCCTGACGTCACCAGTTACATCGGTAAGGACAGCGAATTCGTCGATGCCACCATTTATGTCCGGGACGGACGTGAATGGGTGCGTGATGCCAGACAGTCTCAGACTTTCGAGGTGTGGAAACCGGTTATTTCCAAACGTTCGCTCAAACTCGAAGTCAATGTGAAAAACGGTGAAACTCTTGTGCTCGGCGGTTTGTCTGACAGTCAGATGCAGACCCGCTTGGACAAAATCCCTGTTCTGGGAGATATCCCGTTGATCGGGCGGCTTTTCCAGTCGCAGTCTGAAACTTCCATCCGCAAGAATATGCTCATTTTTGTGACAGCCCGTCTGGTCAACGATGCAGGTTTGCCGACCAACGAACTGTTCAATGATGGCGGTATTCCGGATGTCAACCGTTGATTCTGCCGGAGGATTTGAAAAATGTTGAAAGAAAAAATTACATTTCTGGTTCCCGGTATTGTACTGGGGGTGTCAGTCGTTGCTGCAAATACCGCCGTCCCGGCGGCCGGGGTGAAAGCCAGTCCCGATCTTACTGAACGTCTGGTCAATGTCGGTCGTCAGGAGATACTGCGCAACAGCGATAAAGAGGTGAATCAGGCCAATAAGCTGGTGCTGGATGGCAAATATGATGACGCTATCCGTATCTACAAAAGAATTGTTGATGATTTGAAAGTTTATTCCGGCGAAACCTTCAAAGTCCGGTATGAATTCTGTCAGAAGCGGATCGAATACTGCTACTTCCAGAAAGCCGTTGACGCGATGCGTAAAGCTGATGATTCTGTTACCATCGGCGATTTCGAGCAGGCGATCAAGTTCTGCAAGGATGCCCTTGAATATTGCCCGGAGAAAAAGGCTGAACTGGAAGCCAAGATCGCCTTTTATGAGAAGCGGCGTACGGCTGCCGTTACCCGTGAGGGACGTTCGATTTCCAATCTGGTTCCCGGTTTCGAGAGTAACAATCAGAAGATCGAACTGCTGATCGAGCAGGGCCGCAGCCTTGCCCGTCGCCGTGAGTTCATGAAGGCCAAACGTGCTTTTGAAGATGTTCTGCTGCTTGACCCCTACAACGATGTCGCCATGCAGAATCTGCTCGCAGTGAATAATAATATCAAAAATGCGGCCGAGCTGCGCACCAATGCCACCCAGCGTCGTTTTATCGCCATGAATAAATGGTCTGGTGCGATCCCGGTGATTTCTTCCGAGGATAACATCGAACAGCAGAATCAGATCGATGAACCGGTGGTCAAAGTTCAGGAGAGCGTGATTGAAAAACGGCTCAAATCGGTCCGGATCCCCCAGATCAGTTTTGTCGATCAGACCTTTGCCGAAGTTATGGAAACTTTGAGCAACAGCTGCCGGCGTCACTCTGCCGGCCGTAACGGTATCAACTTTGTGGTTAAGGACAATGCGGCATCCATCGAAAATCCCCAGAATGCTCCGCGTATTTCTGAATATATGAAGCGCGATGCCACCGTGTATGATATTCTGGAAGATTTGCAGAACAACCAGCGTTTCCTGACCTACCGCATCGATCGCAACGCCGTTTTCGTCGCTGCGGCCGGTGTTCCTCTGGAAAAGATCGAGGTCAAGGTTTTCGATATCACTCTGCCGACCAATGTTTCCAAAAAGCTGGAAGCCACCCTCAAAGCAAATGGTATTCCGCTTGATCCCGCCATGGGAACTTCGGTCAAGGTTCTCGGCAACTATGTGGTCGCCAGAAACACCCCGGATGTGTTGAAAAAGATCGCAGCGGTGTTGGATGAATTGAGCAATGATGAACCGGATATGGTCCAGATCATGTTCAAGTTCCTTGAGGTCAAACAGGATGATCTTGACGAACTGGCATTCAACTGGCAGTATTCCCGCAGCCACACCGGCGGTATGAAGTTTGATGTCAACCCCGCCAACTCCCTGCTGCGTCACTACAAGTATGATGCATCCAGCGGCGGTACCCGTTTCAGTGGTGCTTCCTCCGGCGGTAATCTGGATGATGCAAACTATTACTTCACCTGGCAGGATGGCAAAAACAAGCTCGGATTTGAACTCTTTGCTCTGGACTGGGCAGATAACTCCAGCGTGCTTTATGCACCGCGGGTGACGACCCTTTCCGGCCACCTGGCTCACATCGATATGTCCGAACAGCACCATTATGGTGACGAGTGGGACGCTATCGACTCTGAAAGTACCGATCTGTATATGTTCCGCGGTGCGGTTCAGCCGGACTTCGAATTGGAAGAAAAGCTCGGTGTCAACTTTGAGATCAAACCCGAAGTCAACGGCGAACGTATTTCCGCTGATATCAATATCCCGATCAAGCAGTTCAAAGAATGGCTGGTTTACGACAACGGCAGTGAAGAAGACCGTGAATATGTCAAGAAACCGGTTTTCTCCAACCGTTCCATCAAAACCAAGGTCACGGTGCGTGACGGTGAAACCGTCTTTATCGGCGGTGTGGTTTCCGACCTGACCCAGATCGTGGATGACAAGCTTCCGATTTTGGGCGATATCCCGTTTATCGGACGGCTTTTCCAGGCCAAATACACTAAATCCGAGAAGATCAATCTGATGGTCTTTATGACCTGCCGGATCATCAAACCGGATGGTTCTGCGAAGTATCCGCGCAACGCCATCGACAACGGTTTGCCCGTCTTCCCGAGAAATCAGTAATGATCGAACCCCGGTTAATCCGGGGTGATTTTTTATATGGACAAATTTTCCTTTGAGGCCATCGCCAGAGTCCGTTGTGACGGGCATTACAAATTTGAAGCACCCCGGCAGGGGGTGTTTTCTTCAGCCCGGGCGGTGATCGAATTGAAACCGGAATTTGCCGGAGATGCCATCCGCGATCTGGCTGACTTTGACCGGATCTGGGTGATATTTGTCTTTGATCGCAATCTTCATGCTTCCTGGAAGGCTCACGTGACGCCGCCTTATACTCCGGAAAATCGCAAGTACAGCTTGTTTGCCACCCGTTCTCCTTACCGGCCCAATCCGATCGGGATGAGTTGTGTTAAACTTGATGGTATTGAAGATGGCCGCCGGTTGCGGATAAGCGAACACGATCTGCTGGATGGAACCCCGGTGCTGGATATCAAACCTTACATTCCGGAGGCAGATTCCTTTCCGCAGGCGGCGGCCGGATGGCACGATGAATTGGTTTTGCCGCAATGGGAGCTGCAGTTCGGTGAAACTTTTGCTGAACAGGCGAAGTTTCTGCTCGACCGGGGAGCTCCGGATATGTTCAATTTCTGTCAGGTTCAATTGTGTCACACTCCGCTGGACAGCAGTCGGCGTCGGGTAAAGGAGATTGCTCCCGGGGTGTATGAACTCGGATGCCGCACCTGGCGGATCAAGTTTCATCTCTTTTCAAAGGAGCAGCGGGTCGAAATCGTTTCAATCCGGTCAAATTATCGTGATGATGAATTGCTCCCCGGCGCAGAGGATCGCTACGCAGATAAAGAGCTGCATCGGGAGTATCGCACCGTTTTCTCCTGCTGATCCGGGAGGTTTTCCAGGGAATTTTTCCCAAACCTTTGAAAGCAGTCTTGATTTTCAGTTGAAAGCAGATTATTTTATAAAAAAAGAAAATAACCGGTTGGTTTTGTTTCAAGAGGTGTATTATGGAACCGAAGTTTCCCGCAGAGATCAGTAATGTAATTGAATTGGAAAAATTGCTTTCATTGCCCGGTGCAGAGCTGGTCGCCATGATGAAGCGGCTCAAAGGTGATATCATGATTCTTGGTGTCGCCGGTAAAATGGGCGTGACGATGGCGATGCTGGCCGTCAATGCCATCCGGGAGGCGGGAGTTGACAAACGGGTGATCGGCGTTGCCCGCTTCAGCAATCCGGAAGAACGGAACAAATTGGAAGCTGCCGGCGTGGAGACCGTGGTTTGCGATCTTCTGGACCGGGAACAGGTCAGTCGTTTGGAAAAAGTGGACAATATCATTTTTATGGCTGGACGTAAATTCGGTACCGACGGCAGCGAGGCACTGACCTGGGCGATGAATATTCTGGCTCCGGAATATGTCTGTGAACATTTTAAAGCGAGTTCCATCGTTGCTTTTTCGACCGGATGCGTTTATCCGCTGGAACATATCACATCCTGCGGCAGTACGGAAGAGTGTGTGCCGATGCCGGTCGGTGAGTATTCGCAATCCTGTCTGGGCAGAGAACGCATATTCCAGTATTATTCCAAAAAGTACGGCACCAAAGTTTTGCTTTTCCGTCTGAATTATGCGATCGATCTGCGTTATGGAGTGCTGCACGACATCGCTAAGAGTATTGCTGCAGGGGAACCGGTGGACAATACGGTTGGTTTTTTCAACTGCATCTGGCAGGGCGATGCCAACTCCAACGCTCTGCGGGCACTGGAATTGTGTGAATCTCCCTGTGCCGTGCTCAATATCACCGGTCCGGAAATTGCTTCAGTTGCAAAATGTGCCGGGGCTATGGGGGAGATCATGGGTAAAGAGGTGACTTTCAAAGGGGAACCGGGAGAGATCGGATATCTGAATAATTCCGGAAAAATGTGTCAATTGCTGGGATATCCGCAAGTTTCTCTGGCCCAGATGATCCAATGGCAGGCCAAGTGGCTCGCCCGGGGCGGGGTTTCCATCGGCAAGCCGACCCATTTTGAAGTCAACAACGGTAAATTTTAAGGAGGAGTGTGATGAAACTCATTGCAGATATTGCTCCGGAAGTATTGGCGAAATTCCGTAAAGGTTGTGTTATTCCGGCTCAGCCGTTGGCACTGGATTCCGATCGCCGTTTTTCTCCGCGGCATCAGCGGGCATTGTGCCGTTATTATATCGACAGCGGAGCAGGCGGTATTGCCGTAGGGGTTCATTCAACCCAGTTTGAGATCCGCAAAAAGGAGATCGGACTTTTTGAACCGGTATTGAAACAGACCGCCGGTTTTATTGACGAATGGAGTGAACGTACCGGCAGAAAGATTCTTAAAGTCGGCGGTGTTTGCGGTAAAACGGAACAGGCGTTGTACGAGGCGGAGTTTGAAGCCGGATGCGGCTATGATGCTGCGTTGTTGAGCCTGAGTGCTTTTGCCGGAGAGAGCGTGGATGCGATGCTGGAACATTGCCGCAAAATCGCCAGAATCATCCCGGTGATCGGCTTTTATCTGCAGCCCAGCGTCGGCGGCCGGATCCTGCCCTATGAATTCTGGCGGGAATTTGCCGGTATCGATAATATCATCGGTATCAAAATGGCTCCGTTCAACCGTTACTGCACGCTGGATGTGGTGCGGGCCGTCGCTGAATCCGGACGGGATATCACATTGTATACCGGCAATGATGATAATATCGCTATTGATCTGTTGACCCCCTACCGTTTCGGTGAAAAGGAGCTCCGGATCAAGGGCGGCTTGCTCGGACATTGGTGCTGTTGGACCCGGAAAGCGGTTGAACTGCTTGAGGAGATCCATGCCTTGATCGATTCCGGGCTGGATATTCCGTCTGAACTGCTTACCCGCAATGTTCAAATCACGGATTGCAATGCGGCATTTTTTGATCCGGCCCATGGTTTTGCCGGATGTATTCCGGGGATCCATGAAGTGCTTCACCGTCAGGGACTGCTGCCGGGGATCTGGTGTCTGAATCCGGACGAGACTCTTTCGCCCGGTCAGAGTGAAGAAATCAGCCGGGTGCATGACAGTTACCCGGATCTGCACGACGATGATTTTGTTAAAGCCAATCTGGAAAAGTGGATGGCTGATTGATCATGGCTGTCAAGTTGCAGAAGCGGGCGGAAAATACCCGGAACCGAATTCTTGAGGCGGCGATCGAAGCGTTTTCCGGCAATGGCTTTGCCGGTACGACGGTGGATGATATCGCCGAACGGGCCGGAGTCAACAAGCAGCGGATCTACGCCTATTTTGGTTCAAAGGGGAAACTTTTTGAAGCAGCATTGCTGGAGATTTTTTCCCGGGTGAAAATCTTTTCCGAATCGGCGGTCTCCCGTGCCGAAGCGGAACCGGAAAAATTGAGCCGCATCGTATTGGAGGAATTTTTCCGGGTACACCGGGAACAGCCAGCCTTGTGGCGGCTGCTGGCCTGGGCCAATTTGCAGGGAGCGGAGTCGGCTGCGGTTCTGTCCGGGGTGCGCCGGAAAGAAAACAGTGCATTGCGAAAAATTTTTGAAATAGCACAGCAGAAACAGCTGATTTCTCAGGTGAAATTTGAGAATTGGCTGTATGCATTGCTGGCAATTTCCTGTTTTTATCATTCCAATTTTCATACGATGCAGTACACTCATGACCCGGCCATGGGGAGCGGTGAATGGGTCGGTTCGCTGCTGGACGATATCGGAATGCTCTTTTCCCGGTGTTGAGAGCCGGTTCAGAAATTTTTCAGCAGCCGGGCGAGATGGCTTTTGTCACAGAAATCCCAACGTTCCGCCGCTTCTTTGAAGGTCGCGCCGCGGCGGATATCTCCGGCTGCACCATTGAGTCGGAAGTTCCGTTCATATCTGCCGAAACTCAAGCCGGAGAAATTTTTAAAGAGAGCTGAAAAACGGCTCGTACTCAAATTGCAGATGCGGGCGGCTTCCTCCAGCGGCATCATTTTTGAACCGAGTTTTTCCAGTACCGGCAGCAGCCGGTTGTAATCGTTGTTCCGGGGGATGTTATCCGATCGTTCGGGGATCACCTCCATAAAAAATTCCAGAACAGCGTGCCACAGCCGCAATTTTTGGAGAGGGGTGGATTGTTCCTGGGCATGAGCGATGATTTTTTCCAGACAATTTTCCGGAATGATCTTCCGGTTGATATATTCCATGCGCGAGGCGGGAGACATTTGCAAAAGAGCGGCGAGATTTTCCGGGCAGGCGCAGAAAAATTCCTCCAGACTCCGGGCATCCAGCGTGATCAGCAGCAGTTGCGCTCCGGAACTTTTGCCGGTGTAATGCGGTTCCCAGGGGGCGGTGAGATACAATGAACCGGCGGGCAGAATCAATTCATCTTTGCCGAATATACCGCAATTTTCTCCCTGCATGACGATTCCGAGATGGATGGCGCTGTGCATATCCGGCCGCCGGTTCCCCCAAAGTCTGCCGTAAGTGGCAATGGTCGATGTGACCGGATTGGCCGGATTTAATTTCCAGTCAAAAAATTCTACATTTTTTGCCATTTTTGATCTTTCGCAGTAAGAATATACAACTTTATTGCAATAATATACCACCAAAATAAATTGTTTTCAATGCGGCATCGTGTATATTATACTCATGCGGATAAAATCAGATATTTTCAACAATGCATAAGGAGAATACGATGAAACATAAACTTATTCTTATCGGTTGCGGCGGTATGGCCAAACAGCACGCTTCGCGTTTTGAGGAACTTTTTGACCGGGTCGATGTCACCGCAGTCGTGGATTTGGATATCGCCAAAGCTCAGGCAGTTTCCGATCTGCTGCCCAATCATCCGCCGGTGTTCACCGATTACAAGGAAGCACTGCCTTACGGGGATCTGGTGCTTCAGGTGCTTCCCCACCAGCTTCATGCGGAAGTTACCATCGACTGTCTCAATGCCGGAAAGCACGTCCTTGCCGAAAAACCGCTCGCCAACACCCGTGAAGAGTGCCTTGCCATGATTGAAGCGGCCAAGCGTAACAACCGGATCCTGATGGTTGCCTACTGCATGAGATTCCATCCGATTTTGCGAGAGATGCGCCGCCTGATCAAAGAAAAAGTTTACGGGGAATGTTTCCAGTTGTCGATCTGGACCGAACAGTTGACCATTTCCGAAGATAAACCGTGGGTCCATGACCGGAAAACTCTGGGCGGCGGTCAGCTTTTCAGCCACGGCTGCCATTACATCGATCTGATGTTGTGGATGATGGGCAAGCCGAAATCCGGAACCCATATCGGAACCAATCTTGGAACCCCGTGGATGGATCGGGAGGGAACCAGCAATGTTTCTCTGGAATTTGCCAACGGCGCACTCGGCTATCACTTCGGAACCTGGGGAGCCAGGGGCACCCGCATGGGGTACAGTTTCCATGCCCATTGCGAAAAAGGGATGCTGGATTTCAAGCTGTTTGAAAACAAGCTTTATCTGCGCGGCGATGTTGCCGAACATATCCCGGATGCCGAGGCATCAAGTAAAGAGTATGTCCTGATGGATATGAGCGGTTCTCCGGCCAAGCCAACGATGGAGGAGATGCGCCACTTCCTCGATTGCGTGGAAACCGGTGCCACTCCCGAAACCACTCCGGAAGAGAGCCTTGAAGGTCTGGAAGTCATCTGGAAACTCTACGAAGCCGAAGAAAACGGTACCATCGCCCGTTTTTAAAACAGCGCACTTCGCCCGTTTGATTTTTCCAATTACCGGTGGTATATTACAGAAAACTGAAAATGGGAGGGGTTATGAGAATTTTTGTTGTTTGTCTGTTGGCGCTGATTGGATTCGGCTGTATATCGGTCAAAGATAATCCGTCGGTCTATCAGGGAGGGAATCTCTCTGCGGAATTTTATTTTACCCGGAACGTGACTGCGGAAAACTATTCCAAAATTCCAGCCGACGCCAAAAAATTTACGATCGGCAAAGATTTTGTCGAGCTTGACCAGGTCGATGGCAAGATAACGGAAAAGCTCTCCCGTTCTCTGGTTTTCAATAAATTCACTCTTGCCAAAAAACGGAAACTTTCTCTGCTCATCGGGGCCGATTGGCAGTTCAAGGCATTTCTGAATGGAACGATGATTTTTGATTCCACCATATACGGCGGCAAAGATCTGTATCATCTCTGGCAGGTGGATTGCGAGGCCGGAGCCGGGGAAAATCTGCTGACGCTGGAAGTTATCCGCGGCAAGGCGTCATCGCTTTTCTTTTGCGGCGAAGGGATCAAAAAAATCCATGATTTTTCCAAGCCGCTGGATGTTAAACTCTGTCCGGAAAATATCGTCGGTAAAATCAAGCCGATGAATGCGGTCAACAACGGGCCGAAAGCTGCGGCAAGTACCCAGACCAAATCCAATATGGCTGCGTGGAAAAAGGCGAAAATCCCCTATTCGCGCAACCATGATGCATCGATTTCCGGTTACGGTTCGGCGCACATTGTCGATGTGCATCAGATCTTTCCGGATTTTTCCAAAGACCCCTGTGACCCGGCTTCTTACGATTTTACTTTGACCGACATTTATCACAAAAATATTCTTGAGGGCGGCACTAAAATTTTCTACCGGCTGGGCAGCCGCATTGAACACAGTATCGTTAAATACGGCACTAAAAAACCGGCGGATTTCAAAAAATGGGCGATCATTTGTGAACATATCATCCGTCATTATACTGAAGGCTGGGCAAATGGTTTCAAATGGGATGTCCAGTATTGGGAGATTTGGAACGAACCTGACTTGAGCAGCGGACAGAAAAATAAGAAAACCTGGGGCGGAACTGACGAAGAGTTCTTTGAAATGTACCGCATCGCAGCTCTCCACCTCAAGAAAAATTTCCCGCATCTCAAGATCGGCGGTCCGGGATTGGCTGGAAATCTCGATTGGACAAAACGTTTCCTTGCGGCAATGACCACCGGAGAACGGGTCCCCATTGATTTTTTCTCCTGGCACGTTTACACTTCAAATCCGAATGCCGCAGTCTCAAGAGCCCGTATGGTTCGTTCCATACTTGACAGCTACGGCTATACCGGAGCCGAAAGCATTTTGGATGAATGGAACTATGTCCGGAATTGGACGAGTTCGTTTGTCTATTCGATCGAAAGTATCATCGGTATCAAAGGTGCGGCATTTTCGGCATCGGTCATGAATCTTTCGCAGAATGCTCCGGTCGATATGCTGATGTATTACGATGCCCGTCCGGGAACCGGATTCAATGGATTGTTTGATTTCTACACCATGCGTCCGCTGAAAACTTACCATGTTTTCTGTCTGTGGTCAAAATTGGCGGAGTTGGGCAAGCAGTTCAAGATCGAATATCCGGAAAATCCCGACATCAGTGCGGTCGGCGCCATCGGGCCTGACGGTAAAATCGGCATTTTGATCAGCCGTTTTGCGGAAGATGACAAACTTCCTCCGGCGGTAACGGTGAAACTTGCCGGTGATAAACTCTGCTTGAAAAATGCCAAACTTTTCCTCTTGGACAAAGATCACGATCTGGCGGAAAAACCGTTGCGTCACCATCTGGATGGTTCGGCAAGTTTCGAAATGGAAGCCAATACCGTGGTTTATATCGAATATTGAAAAAAGGAGTATACTGAAATGAAAAATTGGAAGTTCATCGCACTGTTTCTGGCACTGACAACTCTTTACACCGGATTGGAGGCTGCCGAAAAATGGTTGTCCGGCCCGGATAAAAGATGGTATATCAAACTGGAAGATGCTCTTGCTGCAGCCAAAGCCGAAAATAAGAAAGTCTATGTTTTGCGTACCGGATCGGACTGGTGCGGCTGGTGCACCAAACTTTACAAAGATGTCTTGAGCAATAAAAAATTCAAGCGTTTCGCCCGCAAGCATTTGATTTTGCTTTATCTGGATGCCCCCAAACGTAAAAAAATGCCCTCCGAACAGTTGAATTACAATAATGAAGTTTTCAAGAAGCTGGGAATTACCGGAGGATTCCCCACCGGTGCAGTTCTGGATTCCGATGGTAAACTTATCAACAAACGCGCCGGATATGCGCCGTATAAAGAGTATATCAAGTTTCTGGAAGAGGCCGTCGGAGCAGGAAAATGAAAATATCTTTACAGCAGATCAAAACAGGATTTAAAGGAGAATACTGTTACACTCACGCCCGGGGTGCCGTTTTACCCGACGGCAAAGCGGTGATAACCACACAGAAACTGCGGTTGTCCGGAGTCGATATATTTTCCGGTTTGGAGATGACTGTCAGTGAAGATGCCGGTAAGAGTTGGTCGCCGATAACTTTGCAGGAGCCTTTGAAGCGGCGGGCTCTCGGTGACGGTGTCGAACAGACCTTCTGTGATGCCACCCCATTTTTTCACCGCAAAAGCGGCAAATTGATCCTGACCGGTCATGATGTGATGTATATCAATGACGAAATGATGCGTCCTCCTCGGCCCCGGCACACGCTGTGGAGTGTTTTCGATGAGAATAACGGCTCCTGGAGTGAGTTCAGGACTCTGATCATGCCGGATGAGGAGCAATATTTTTCCTGCGGCAGCGGCTGCGGTCAGATCTGGGAACTGGATAACGGCGATCTGCTCATTCCGGTATACTTCATGTCCAGAGAAGAGGCGAAAACGCCGGGCCAGTCGACCTATCATGTGATGGTGATGCATTGCAGTTTTGACGGAGAGGATATTCGTATGTTGAAAATGGGCAATGTGTTGTCGCTGGATGTTCCCCGCGGATTGGGTGAACCGTCGATCGTTGAGTTTGATGGCAGATATTTGCTGGCGTTGCGCAATGATAAGCACGGATATGTTTCCCGGGGAGACGGTTTGAATTTTGAAGCGGCACAGCTTCTGCGTTTCGATGACGGCAGCGAACTCGGCAATTACTGCACTCAACAGCATTGGTGCAAAGTCGGCGGTAAATTGTATCTGGTATATACCCGCAGAGGGGCAAATAATGACCACGTTTTCCGTCACCGGGCGCCGCTTTTTATCGCCGAATTTGATCCGGATAAGCTGTGCGTCATCCGGTCGACCGAGCGTGTCGCAGTCCCGGAAAGAGGGGCGCGACTGGGAAACTTCGGCTGTGTCAATGTCAGTGAAAATGAGGCGTGGGTGATCGCTTCGGAGTGGATGCAGACGACGGCTCCGGATCACAGCAACTGGCGCAGATGCATGAGTTACGGCAGTGACAACTCCATATTTATTGCCCGGGTAACTGCAGAATAGTCCCGGTGTCGTAGAGAGATTTAAGGAAACAGTGTTGTGCAAACTATTTTGAATTTGAATCCGGATCCGGAATTTTCTGAAAAAAGACGTTTCTGGCAGGGATGCCCTACGATCGCCCGGAGTGCCGGAGGCAAATTGTATGCCGGATGGTATTCCGGAGGAACCCGGGAGCCGTCGCTTTACAACTACAATTTGCTGGTGAAAAGTGAGGACAACGGCCGCACCTGGAGTGATCCGGTGATGGTTATTCCCAGCTTGAAAGAGGAAAATATCTGCTGTATCGATATTCAGCTTTTTATCGATCCGGCTGCCCGGATGTGGATATTCTGGACTCAGCGGAATTTTCATTACAAATTTGACGATGAACGACATCTGTCAACTTTTGCTGCCGTTTGTGACGATCCTGATGCAGATGTGTTGAAGTTCAGCGAACCCAGTTTCATCACTCCGGGATTTTTGCGCTGTCAGCCGACGGTGCTTTCAGACGGCCGCTGGATATTGTGCGCCTATGACTTCCGGGAGGGCGATTATCACTATTCGGAATCGGCTGATTCCGGAATCAGTTGGATCCGCCGTGCCGGAGCGAAACGCTGCTGCGATCGCAATTTTGATGAACCGATGGTTCTGGAACGCCGCGACGGCAGTTTGTGGTTTCTGGCAAGAACTGCGGTCGGGGTCGGATTCCTTGCGGAAGCAGAATCATTTGACGGCGGCATTACCTGGAGCAATTCCCGTCTGACCGGTATTGCTGATCCTTCTGCCCGCTTCTTTTTGCGCCGGTTGAAATCCGGACGGGTGCTGCTGATAAAAAATGACAGCCGTTTGCAGGAATCTTCGTGCCGGGAACGGCTCTTTATGACGGCATTCCTTTCGGAAGATGACGGCAGATCATGGAGCTCATCCATGGTGATCGACCCGGGAGACTCCTCCTATCCGGATGCGGTGGAGGATGAATCCGGCAATATCTATCTCGTTCATGACCGGGGACGATTCAGTTTCCGGGAGATCGTTATCTCCCGTTTCACGGAAAAAGATATTATGGCGGGCAAACTGGTCGAACACAGCTCCTTTTGCAATCAAATCATCAGCAAGGCTCCGTCAACGCCGTTTGATGCGGAAATTTTTGCTGCACAAAAGGCTGAAGACGCTGAATTTATCGACCGTTTTTTTGGTGCATGAAGCGTTTCCGGTAGCTTCCGGGGGATTCTCCGTAGACCTGCCGGAATTGTTTGCACAGGTAGTTGCTGTCACAGAATCCGCAGCTCAAAGCGATCTGCCCCAGATCATTATCCGGGTTTTTAAGCATTTCCAGAACCTGTTCGAGCCGGAATCTGGTGATGTAGCGGCTGCAGCTGCAGCCGGTGACTTCACGGAATCGCCTTGTGAAGTTACGGCGGGACATATTTGCCGTGCGGGCGAGAGAATCCAGAGTCAGAGGGGAGGCATATTCTCCGGAGATCCGGTGCAGCACTTTGCCTATATTGCCGGAGGTGATATTTCCCATATTTTTATCTTCCGGGCGCATTTTGGCGATACTGATGATCAGCTGCATGAAAAGTGCCATCGCCTGAAATCGTGAACCGGCTCCAAAATCGTGGAGTGCTTTGGCGAAATCATCGATCAACGGCCGGAGCCGGATCAATTCGGTGGATGACAGATGCGCCGCCGGAGTCACTGAAGTTTGAGGTGTTTCCGGGAAAAACTGGCGGAATAACGGTAATTCGGCGGCATCAAGCTCCGGCATCGAAAGTTGTCTGGGGTCGTAGACCAGATTGATAAGTTCCAGCGTCGCAGTGTTTCTGTAAGCATGGACCGCACCGGGATGTACGACCAGCAGATCGCCGGATGAAATCGGAGATGAAGCGGTTTTTTTGCCTGTTTTTACTATATGTTCAGCATTTCCGCCGAGGATTATCACGATTTCACTGCTGTTGTGATCATGATATTGTTCCTGGGGATGAGTGCCGGCACGAACATAGGTGAAATAAAGCGGTAAGCGATTTTTTTCAACAAAATTTTCCAGCTGCCAGAGGCGGGGTGACATAAAATAATCTCCATTTGATTTATTGGCTCAAATATACTATCGTTTGTCCCGAAAGTCAAGGTCTTTTGCTGTTTTTTGTGTATCTTAAATATTGTAACGATACAACATTTAATCCGGAGGATGAAAAATGAGTCATTATTCAGTCAAAAAACAGATCACTTCGATTGGCAGTAAACGCATTGTTATGTCCGGTTTTACCCTTATTGAGCTGCTCGTTGTTATTGCGATAATTGCGATCCTGGCTGCGATGCTGCTTCCGGCTTTGCAGAGTGCCAGAGAGCGCGGCCGGGGAGCGAGCTGCACCTCCAATTTGAAGCAGTTGGGGGTGGCGATCACCCAGTACATCGACGCCAGTGACAACTGGCTGCCGTATCCCTTTAACCGGGCAAGTTCAAGTGGATTCAAAAATTACAGCTGGGTTGGAGCATTGTATGCGGCGAAGTGCATCTCCGGCAAAAACAAGGACAGTGCAATGTATGAAAAAAGCGGTGTTGCCAGTGCTCAGCCGGTGGCGGCGATTCTGGGCTGTCCGACCGCTGCCGGAACGGATAAAGGCTGGTCCAACAGTTATTCCAGCAGCAGTGCTGATTATGGTATAACCAACTATATTATCAATGATGATTTTAACAATGACGGCTGCAAATTTACTGAAATCAAGCCTTCTTCCCGCAAGATACTGCTCGCTGATGCAAAAAACATTGTGTTCAACACGATTGATGAGACCAATGCGAACGGAATACAGAACCGGCACCGCAAGAGATTCAATTTTCTGGCCACCGACTTCAGTGTGCATAATTCAGAACGGTTGTCGAGTACGGATCAGATCAAAAAATATGTTTCAAATAATTGATGGTGACGATGATGATAAAACGGTTGTTTTCAGTATTGCTGTTGGCGGTTGCTGCAGTTTGTGGAGCTGCTGAAATTGTGCTTGCCGAAAATGGCAGAACGGAATATGTGATCGTCCGTCCGGATAAATTCCCGGGAATTATGCAGAAAGAGCTGGCGGTATTTGCCAAAACACTCCGTCAGGTGACCGGAGCCGGATTCCGCATCGTACAGGAGAAAAACGTTGCCCCGGGCCAGAAATTCATCTCGGTCGGCAATACGGCATTTGCAGTTGCCAACGGTGCTGATGAAGCGGCGATGGTACCGGAGATGTTTGTCATCCGGACGGTGGGAAGCAATATCATTATCAACGGCAAAGAGGATGCCGGAAAACTTTTCGGATTGTACGAATTTCTTCAGGAGTTTGCCGGATGCCGTTATTTTGATCAGGCCAATGTGATAATTCCGGAAATCAAACGCTTGAGCGTGCCGGAGATCAACATCCGCCGGGCACCGTCATTCCGGCTGCGCCGGATATTCGGAGGAAATGCCCGCCGTCAGGAGTTTTACGATACCGCATTCGCTTTGAAAAAGAGTTATCATTCGCTTGCCAAAGCGGTTTATGGTGCTCCCGGAGATATTCACACCTTTTACGATTTCAGCAAAAACTGGCCCAAGGACAATTTGAAATTGTTGTCAATGACCCCGGAGGGAAAACGGCGGCGGCTGATCGGACGGCTGGGACCGAATTTCTGTTTGAGCAATCCGGAAGCCAGAAAACTTTTTAAACAGAATTTGTACAAATTCATCGCTGCCGACCGGAAAAAGGCGGCCCGGTACGGATATCTGGCTCCGGTATTGTACAATTTGAGTCAGAATGATTCCAGCCGTTATTTCTGCTGGTGTCCGGATTGCAGTGCCGTGGTCAAAAAGCATGGCCAGAGCGGACTGCTGCTGGACTTTATCAATGACATCGCCCGGGATGTGGCCAAAAAATATCCGGAAATAACCCTGCAGACCAGTGCATACAGTTTTTCCAAAGAGCCTCCGACCGGAGTTATCAAAGCCGAAAGCAATGTCATTGTCGATCTGGCCCACAATGTCGGCAATTATTATGAACCGATCGCTACGGAAAAAGATCCCGCTTTCCGCAATCAGATTTCCGGATGGTCACGCAGCTCATCGCAGCTTTCCATCTGGGACTACTGGATATTTTACTGGGATTCCTATCCTGAACCCTACACCAATGTCCGGGATATCAAGAGTAATCTCAAATACTATTTCGACAATGGCGTGCGGATGATCCGGGCCGAATCTCAGGGCGCAGATATCACCAACTTTTATGCGCTTAAACACTATCTCGGTTATAAACTTATGGACGATATAACCCGGGATGACCGGGCTCTGGTGACCGACTTTATGAAAGGATTTTACGGAAATGCCGCCGCCGAAATGGAGGAATATCTGGATTATCTCACTTCCCGTCAGCGGGGAAATGTCGGCAAAGTTTTTGATGACAAGGTCAAACAGTACAAAACTTTGCCCCGGCCGTGGCTGGATCGGGAATTTTATGCAAAGACCGAGGAAATTTTCAATCGTGCCGAAGCAAAATGCGCCAATGATGAGCGTACTTTGATCAATGTCCGCCGGGAACGGCTGGTGATCGATTTGAGTCTGCTCCACAACTACGACAATATCCGTCCGGCAATCTCCCGGGCGGCATTGATCGGGCGTTAC